>NZ_JAWRXV010000040.1:0-96265 GCF_046534875.1 Paraburkholderia sp. SIMBA_054
GGGCTACGGCTCATGCAAGGATGGCACTCTTCATATACGACATTAGACTGCGCAACTAATTTTATGACACAGTCAGACTAGGCAACGCCTAAGCATCAAGCATCCCGCGGGAACCCAGTACGTCACATGATCGTCGCAGACGTGAGCGTTCATCGTCGCGGACTGGAGTGGCCGTTTTTGGTGCGGAGCAGACCTCTGAGCGTCCGAGCAACGGTAGGAGCGAATGGCTCTTCGTGGCCGACTGTACTCATTCACAGAAGTCGCCGTAGAGCTGCCGTTGAAATCTTCAACGGCAGCTCTACGGCACCTTCATTGCACTGGACAACCTGCCGTTCAATGATCAGCGAAACATGCCGTTGGAGCGGCTGGAATACTAGCGGAAGCTGACGGATGAACTACGTAGACAATTCGGCTCGCCGAGCCGCCAGCGGCCGCCATATTCGTTTCCGAAGCAAGCCTAACAGCAAGACCAATAAGCCGCGCGCAGCCCTTGATTCATCTTCCGCGCGAATGATTCTTGTGAAAACGGCTCGTGAGCAAGGCGGTGCTCCCGTCGTCTACAGCCCACAGGCTGCTCACCCGTGCTGGGGCACCCGCTTGCAGAAAGCCGGCTGGTAAACCCAGATATTCATCCGGCGACTTGCTCACGTCGGTAATTCGTAAGCGACCGGCAATCCCGTCTTGACGCGGCGGCAAGACCTCGCCGCCACTGCTCGTGGTCCATAGCAGGACGGCGAGCGGAGCCGATAGATTCCCAGCATGTTCACTTTTCGTCCGCGATGGAAGGAAGGGCCTGGGAAAGCAATTGAACGCGAAGTTGCCGGTCTTCGCTATCCGGGGCCGGTGGAACTCAGAACAGACCGGCCCGCTGCTGGCGCCGGCCGCCGCCCTGGCCCTGCGCCAGCTTGCGCGCCTGCTCGATCTTGCGTGCGGTCTGAGTGAGCTCCGTGGTCGCCTTCATGTTCAATTCGAAGATGAACTTGCCCTTGTCGATGTCGGCGAAATCGATCATGACGATGTTGGGCATGAAGACCTTCAGCGCGACACCGTTCGTGTAGTCGGTCGACGAGACGTAGGTCGGCAGCCGCGATTCGATCGCCTCGCCGAAGCCGGCCATCCACAGCTCGGTGAGCGCGGTCGGACGGTTGTCCGGCCCCCACATGGTCGAGTTGCGCTCCCGGATGCTCCGCTTCAGGCCGGTGGTCGTCCAGTACATCATCCCCATCACCTCGGGGTCGGAGTTGAGGGCGCCGATCTGCATCAGCCCACTCTGCTTCTCGATGTTGGACGCGATCTTACCCATGTCGCTGTCGCCGTTGAGCGCGTTCGTGCCGCCCTTGCCGACGTATTGCAGGCCGTCGTAGCCGCTGCTGTAGCCGGTGCCGTCCGCGAGGCGCTTACAACCCCAGATCCCGGTCGACGAAAGGTAGCCCTGGCCGGCGACTTCGTCGATGCCCTTTTGGGTGAAGAGCACGACGACGTGCTTCTTCAGCTGGTCGAGCGTCTTCTCGTTGAGGCTGCCCGTGCCCGTGAAGAGAGCGGCGCCGAGCTCCCGCACGCAGATCTCCGCGATGATGGCCCAGTTCGTGCATTTGTCGAACTTCAGGAGCAGGAATTCGCTGGTGTTGTATTTCACGAAATCCTTCGCCTGTTGCAGCATGTCCACGAGCCGCATGCCGAACGCGCCGTCCAGCGGCAGCTTGGTGGTGGTGACGTCAACCTTCCTGCCGCCCAGGTCGAAGACGGTCTTGTCCTTCTTATCCTTCTGGTGCATCAGCTTCGGGTCGGCATGGAAGGCCTTCAGCATCACCGGCGAGGAGGACAGAGTCGAACTCTTGGTTGCCGCGATCCGCAGGTCGAATAGGCGCACGCCGGCCTTAGCCTGCTCGAAGATTTCGAGGTCCTGGGTCTGGACGTTGGCGTCGCCGCCCGTGATGCCCGCGTCGTGGCTGCCGGCGAAGACGATGTCGCAGAGCCGCTTGCCGCCGCCCAACGTGTGGTAATTGATCATGGCCGTCGTACCTCCGATAGAGAGAGTGCGCATTCCACGCAAACCGAACGCTCATTCCATGTGTAAGCGACCGTGCAATCCACAGTTATCCGAACGCGCATTCCACGCGTGAGCGAACGTCGGACGTGGCGATGCGGGTCTGAGCGTTTTTACTCCGACACTTCCTTGCTGGTCAAATCATTTCGGCGTTAGCTTGCCTCGGATTCACTGCCAAGATATTCGAGGACCTGCATTGCGAGATCGCCATGAGAGTCCGCTGAGTTTCGCACAAGAGGCTGGAACAAAATACCGCGAAAAGTGGGAACAAAATCGTGCACCAGCAACGTCACCACCACTGGTACGAAAGACCAGATGGCCGTTGCACTTTTGGAAGCAGTCATTGATACGGCGCTTGGTCTAGCGGCCGCTAAGGTTCGGTTTGGTCTGTTCGCCGTCGGCCCGGGGGCGGCGATTTCAGCCCGGTCGCTGCCCGATGATTGCAACTGCCCGGCTCCCCCCGAGTCGGGTGGTAGCCAAAGGCGTCACTGAGCGAAGTGGCGGCTCTCCGGTTGCAGCAGTATCGCTTTGATAACGTAACGGATCTGCACGCCGCTCGGTGGTCGGCACACTACGGTCTGCCCACATCGTGCACCCAAAAGTGAAATGCCGGCAGGCGACAGCACCGACAGATGTCCCATCCGATAGTCCGCCTTGTCGGGATAAACCAGCGTCCAGCGATGTGTGTCGGCACCGTCGAGTACCGCGCATTCAATCATCGTGTTCATCGTAACGACGTCAGGCGGTATCTGCTCGGGGGCGACAAGTAGAGCGGTGGCCTCAATCGTCTCCACCATCGCTCGCTGCTGCGATGTCGCCGTCGGCAGATTGATGCACGCTTTCAGTTGAGCCAGATCGCTTTCGGACACGATGCGCTCATTTTCCGCAAGCGTCTTCATATCAGTGAGAGAACAGGTTTGGGGGAACAGCACGATTGCCTCCGGCAAGAATAAAGATTGCAGATGTCTGAGCATCGACTGTCATCCCATATCTCCAGCCAGGACTCATCTTGAAAGATCAGCCGTGTGGCCGTGCCCGATCGATGCACGCGGCGCACGACATCCCGGTTCACGAACGCGCCAGGACGCTCATCTGAAAAGACCACCTGCATCAGTGGAGCCAGGCGCCGGGTGACCTCGGCAAAGCTCGCGTACGTCGAAGGCTTCGCGGCACCGAGCCAGTAGAGTAGTGCTGCTGTCGGGTTGCCTGCGTCCCGCAGCACAAAGCGAAGCGGCCGCGCGACCGACAGTGAGGTGAACGTTTGCATGAGGACTACTCCCCGCTTCCGCGAGCGGTGTCAGGTCTGCCGTCCATGATGTCGGTACCCATGGCTCGCTCCACCACTTTTTGCAGTCGGTGATCGACCCATATCCTTCCCCATCGTGTCGCATACCCTAGCGCCTCCGCCGCCGTGTAGAAATAGTCCAGGGCGCGAAATTTACATGATGAGGAGTCCGACTGTTCAATAACAAGGTCGGCGGCGTATAGATCGGTGTTCGCACGCCGCGCATGGACTGAAAGGCGGTAGCCCTTATATGTCGAGCAGTAACCCAATGGGGCGATGTGTCGCGCCTGCGGCGCAGGCCCCTGCATATCTGCAGGCCGATTTGCGAACTCGATCGCGAGTGTCTTCCCGGCTTGAACAGCCTGCAATGGATGCTTCGCTTGCATTCTCATGGCTTTCCCAGTTTTCCAGCACGTGGTTAGCCCCGCCGCAATCGCAGCGCGGCAGCAGGCCGCGTTAGCAGCGTGACGGGAGGCTGTTGGACGCGACACACGACTGCGCGCTACTTGCCTCGCCTGCCAGGAAAGGCGCGAAGCAATGGCGTCGTGTACCGTCAGGTCTGGTAGGAGGCCCGGCTCTTCGCTCTTATTCGAAGCGCCGGGCGAAGGGAAGTGCTGACTTGTCCGCGGGAAGAACGCGGCTCCGTGTGCGTTTCACAGTCCCCGGGTCTCGTTGCCCGCACGTCTCCTCTTCGGCTAGGCCCCGAGAACGGAAACACACCAGGACAGGAAGACTCAGGAAGAAATGCACTGTTATGGCCTCAATAGGATCGCTCGTAAGCGACCGAGGATGTAGACAGCCTCATTAAAACCCGACTGTCAGGAGTTTGCAAGCTTTGATTCGACTGCTCAATCACCGCTCAGCGTATCCGGCGGCGAATTTCGTTTGCGCGCTTCATCTTCTCTGCCAGATCAGCTTGCAACGATTCGGCCTTGAACGACAGTTGCGGAAACAAAGTTTGCACAACAGTTCTCCATCAATAAGTCACTGAGCCGCCTCGGACCCTATTGTTGCGGCTACGACGGGCTGAGAGGCTGAACGGATCGATCCGAGTCGGGCGCATGAGGCACAGTTCGGCCAGGAAGGGACGGTCGACGGCCTGCTCGAGATCGTCGACAATCCGACATTCTTGGATCAATAGGTAATGGAAAGATGCGGGTTATCGTTGCGCTGGTTGCTTTCCTGACCAGCGGCCTTGCCTGGGCCGGCTACGACGTGCACATAACCCGGAAGGCTTTCTGGGGGGATACGTCGGGCACGAGAATCACACTCGATCAATGGAAGGCGTACGTCCAAACCGACCCGCAAGTGGCGAATGATCCTGCGAATGGACCGGCGCTTTTGACGTAGAAAAATGGTTCAGGCCACACGCCATTTCATATCGCAATGCAACGAACCCGCCTGCAATCAAACCCTTACAGGCCTTCCACTACAAGTTGTCCACAGCTTCATCCACTTTTTCTGTGCACAACTTTCATCGAAGTGTCATGTGATAGGGAAAAATCCGGGCGAAACAGCTAGCTGCCAGCATGAAGTCAATGGAGATAACCTGGAAAGCCCGGCTCACGGCGGATCCCGGCCACAACGGCCGACACCGCATTCAAGATCTTCTTGATCTCAGTGGCGAATCCAGCTCCAGCCCTGCGCCACGAAAAAGCGAACACGCCAGTGCCGGGCGGTCCAGACATCCGGCTCGCAAAGGGCCGAATTGCGGGCGGAGTCCAGTGTTTTTCGAAGCTTCGCTTCGCCGAATTGAGGCCTAAGCTTTGGCTCAATTTCTGCACCGAAACAACGAAAAAACAGCGATGTCCAAACGACTTCACCGGGTGTCTCGCACGGTCGGTTTTGCCCTTGCCGCCGCGACATTCGTCATGTCTGGCACGGTGCTAGCCAGACATCCCACCCGGCTCTCCCCGTTTTCCGCCGACGATCAGATTTTCATCAAGTTGCATGATGCCGCCCGCGACAACGATCCCGCGCGTGCCGCGCAACTGGCGAGCCTGATCCAGAATTATCCGGCGCCGGCTTATCTCAGCTATTACCAGATCAAGCCGCGTCTGTTCAACGGCGCAGGGCATGCGAATCTCGACGCGCCGGACGCACCGGTGCTGTCGTTTTTGCAACGCTACGACGGACAGGCGATTGCCGACCGTCTGCGCAACGACTACCTGCGCGTGCTGGGCGCACGCCACGACTGGCACGATTTCGATTCGCAATATTCACAGTTCGTCCTGGACGACGACACGCAGGTGAAGTGCTATGCGCTCGAGTCGCGCGCCGCGCGGGGTGTGAACGTGGCCGATGCGGCGCGCGCGCTGCTCGTCGAGCCGAAGTGGTACGGCGACGGCTGCGTCGATCTGATCGCCGCGCTCGACCGTAACCAGCAGTTCACTTCGGAGGATGTCTGGCAGCAGATTCGCCAGGCCTATGAACAGGGCGCGACGACGACCGGCCGCAGACTGGTCGATGCACTGGGCGCGGCGCGCCCGGATCCGCTGCTCCTCGAGCAGGCGACGAACCAGCCGCGTCTGCTGCTCGCGAAAGGCGTCCAGCTTGACGCAGCGTCCCATCAAATCGCGCTGCTCGCCATCACGCAGGTGGCGGCCAGCGATCCGGCGGCGGCCGCGGCCACCTTCACCGCGATCGCACCGGCGCTTACCCTGGCGGAACGCGGTATCGGCTGGGGCACGATTGCCTATCAGGCGGCGGCCCGGCAGTTGCCAGGCGCGGTGGACTGGTACCGGCTGTCGGCGAACGCGCTCCTGTCGAGTCAGGCCTACGAGTGGCGCACGCGCAGCGCGCTGCTGGCCGGAGACTGGACGATGGTGCGCTGGTCGATCGAGCAGATGCCGGCCGCGCTGCGCGCGCAACCCGCGTGGGTCTACTGGTACGCGCGCGCGTTGAAGGAAAGCGGGGATGCGGCCGATGCCGCGGCGGCCAACCAGGCATTCGGGAAGATCTCGGGAACCTACACCTTCTATGGCCAGCTGGCATCCGAAGCGCTCGGCCAGAAGATCGTGGCGCCACCACAGACCAAAGTGACCGACGAGGAAGTTGAGAAGGCCGGCCAGACACCGGGCTTCGAGCTGGCAAGACGCTTTTATGCGCTGCAACTGCGCACGGAAGGCAACCGTGAGTGGAACTGGCGGCTGCGCGGCATGACCGACCGGCAACTGCTCGCAGTCGCCGAGTACGCACGCCGCATCGAGCTCTATGACCGGGCTGTGAGCACCGCCGACAGGACGCAGACCGAGCATGATTTTTCGCTGCGCTACCTGGCGCCGTTCCGCACGATTGTCGAGCGCGATGCGCAGTCCACCGGGTTCGGTGTCGAATGGGCGTATGGCCTGATTCGCCAGGAGTCGCGCTTCATCATCAATGCGCGCTCGGACGTTGGCGCAGGCGGCCTGATGCAGGTGATGCCGAACACCGCGGAGATGGTCGCGAGGAAGATCGGGCTCGGTACGATCTCGCGGGCGAGGATGAATGACATCGACACGAACATCCTGCTCGGCACGTATTATCTGTCGATGATTTACAACCAGCTTGACCGTTCTGCCGTGCTCGCGACCGCCGGCTACAATGCCGGCCCTGGGCGCCCGCGTAAGTGGCAGGCCAACCTGCCACGTCCGGTGGAAGGCGCGATTTTCGCGGAGACGATTCCGTTCAACGAAACCCGCGACTACGTCAAGAATGTGTTGTCGAACACGGTCTACTACGCGGCGCTGTTTGATGGCCGCCCGCAATCGCTGACGGAGCGCCTTGGCCATATCGAGCCCCGATGACATCGTGCGCAACGCTGCCGCGCTGACCGCACGTGCGCGGTGGTTGCGGCTACATACGCGACACTGAACAACGATCCATCTATCTCTTGATTGCCTTTCAACGGGGAACCGAGAAAGTGAAGTTGAATTCCGCGAGCCGCGACGTTGCGATACGGTATAGCCAGCGGTCTTTATATCAAGTGGCCGCATCCGACTCGCCACGCCCACCCTCCCCGGCGTCACCCGCAATGCCCGCTGGTCGGCCTTATGTAAAGCTTCCCATAAGGCCGAATCCCGGCCGCCCCTCGGAAAGACGGTAGGCTGGCGCACAGACTATCCGCCCGAGCCAACAGAGAATGGCCTTGACGGGGGCGTGCTTACATCCGCGTCTGGAGATCCCTGAGGTTCGTGGCCACGAAAGGAAAAATCATGAACCGTCGACTGATTGCCGCTGCTGTCTTTGTCATCCCGTCGGTGTCGCAAGCATTCCAGCCAATCCCTGTTCCCGAATGTCACGCGGCAGGCCGGGATGCTCCCGCTCAGGAGACGATAGACGCCGCAAAGTGTCGGGCTCGATGGCTGATTGCGGGGGCGTATAACCGAACGGAAGGCAATGCGATGAATGCCGTTTCAGAGTGCGCGGGCACATTCGACGAGGTTCTCAACCATCGTTTGACAGAGGGGGTGTCCCACGACGAACTGGTCGTGATGTGCGTCGACACTGCCATGCACATGGGCATCATAAAACCCGAGCAGTGAAGCAGATACCACCGCCCGGCGAGGTCGGTCAAATGCTGGATAAGCGTGACCAACGCTGCGAGAACATCGCCATCAAAGAGGCCCAGACACGGGAAATGGGCCGAAACCCCGGGTCATCCGGCAGTGGAGGGTCCGTCTCAGCACAAGTGTTGCCCAGCTCAGTTGCCCATCGACCGAAACAATGAGCCCACGTTGAAAACGAAATGAACCATCCCGCGAAACCGATTGATCCATTTCACGACGTCGATTTGAAAGAAGGCAAGTTCAACAAGACCACTGCCGCCGACGTCCGCAATGCCTTCAGAAATTTCAAAAATCACGGTCCATCTCGACACCTGTGCGTGTTTTTTCATGGCGGTCTCGTATCGGAAGCTGATGGCCTCAACGTCGCCAATCAGTTGATCGCTAACTACACGAGCAGTGACGCATACCCGTTCTTCTTCATCTGGCAGTCCGATCTCGTTACTACAATCAAAGCGATGCTCGAGACCTACAGCGACGATCCCGGTTTCGTGAACGCCGTTAGTCGCACCGTAAAGACGGTAGCCCTGAAGGTCACCGTCGCGCTCGACACTGATCGGTCGCTCAAGAATCGCAGGCCTTCGACCAAGGCTCGCGAGCGGGTGCCGATGACGCTCAAGGAGTCGGCTGCGTTCGCCAGGCCTTTCGATACCGCGTGGGAAAGACGCGCGGGCGCCCAACTCGCCTGCTCAAGTAGCGAACTGGATCAATTCGCACAATGGTTGGCGGAAGAAGGAAAGTCAGTCCAGCACAAGCGGCCGTTATTTCCCGTCAAGCGTCTTGGTGGCCCGCAAAATCCTCTTGCGAGGATCATTCGACGGCTCAATTCTGGACACGGTCACGGCCTGTACACGACGGTTGTCGAAGAACTCTTCGTTGCAGCGGGAGTCGCTGATGAGCTTGGCGCCCCGATCTGGGGGGAGATGAAGCGATTCATCGACAGTTCTTTCTCGAATGACGTCGAGGCTGGCGGAACCACATTTCTAAACCACCTATGCAAGGCGTGGGACGATAATCCGAAGCTGCGCGTTACTCTGATTGGTCACAGTGCTGGCGCGATATACGTGCAGAGATTCATTGAGGCGCTCGATGCGCGACTCGCGGCATCATCACCGCGACAAGTGCAAGTGATCCTTCTCGCTGCGGCCATTACATTCGAACGAATGAAGGCCGGATTACCGGCACTTCACAGACGAGTGAGTGGGCTTCGACTCTTCGGACTCGACAGCAAGACGGAGGGATCGTATTGGGAAGTGCCGCCGATCTACAACAAGTCGCTACTCTATATAGTCTCATCGCTCTGTGAGACGGACCCGAATGCGGATAAGCCACTAGTCGGAATGCAGCGATACTGGAGTGGGACTGCGCCCTACACGGACTCGGATATCCGGGATGTGCTCGAATTCGTACGCGTAAGAAAAGTCTGGTCGCCCACAAGCTCCGACGCGAAGCCAGGCTATCAGTCAGGGGCTAAAAAACACGCGGGGTTTCCCCTTGACAGTGAAACCAACAGCAGCATCTGCTTCATTTTGAAGAACGGTTTCTGATCGCTGCCGGAGCATGGAACCGCGCATATCCGCATGGCGCTGTTATCGCCCTTGACAGAAAACTTATGCGCTATGCCAGTACACCAAGCAAGCGGCTCCGTGTAAATGGAAGTACGCTGCCCCCAAGCGCCGGATCGATACGGTGCGACTCATCCAATTCAATGCCAGTTGCACTTTCTGACAGGCCTTATCGGCTTCGTCAGCGCCATTTATCTTCGTCACTTTCATTTTCGAACGCTCGTGGCCGGCCTCGGCGTGACCTGCGAGTTTCACCTGCGCGCCGCGGAAACGGCTCGGGGTCCCTTCGGTCGCCGCGCATGGCGCCGCTCTCCAGATGGTCCGCCTGCACGGTCCTTTTGCCTGGGAAATTCCGGAGAGCTTGCTCCGTCGGCGTCGTCGCTGCGGACGACCTCTCCCATGCCGCGTGGAGAACAGTGCGACCTGACCGAAGCAAAAGGCACTGACAAGCCCCCGCTTGCAAGCGCTTCGGCTTTGGCGAACCGCTACTGCGCATTCTGCAAATCCGCAATCGTCGCGGCCAGGAAGCGCGCCGCCTCGCCGCCAGTGACGACGCGGTGATCGAACGTCAGGCTGAGCGGCAAGATCCTGTGCACGGCAGGTACGCCGTCTGCCGCCACGACCTGCTCATGGATGCGCCCCGCGCCGAGTATCGCGACCGTCGGCGGCACGACAATGGGGGCTGCGTATTTCCCCGCGATCATCCCGAAGTTCGACAGCGTGATCGTGTTGCCGCGCATTTCCTCCGGTGGAATCTTGCGCGCGCGGATGTCGGCGCGCATCCGGTCGAGACCGCCGCGCAGATCCGCTGCATCGCGATGCGCCACGTTGCGCAACACCGGGACGAAGAGCCCGTCGGGCAGATCGACGGCGATGCCGAGATCGATCTTCTCCGGCACGTGGCGCCGCCCCGTATGTCCGTCGAACCACGCGTTCAATCCCGGCTCCGCGCGGCAGCCCGCGACCAGCGCGCGTATCAGCCGGATCGTAACGTCGGCGTGCGGCGGCCATGCGTGGATGTCGGCATCGTCGATCACGGTGGCCGCGGCGACTTCGTTCTGCGCGCGTGCCATGTTCTGTGCCATCGCGCGCCGCACCCCGCGCAGCACTTCAGGCGGCCCGAGCTCGCCGAGTATCTTCGCGACGCGCTGCACGTCCGCCGCCGTGATGACGCCTTCCGTTCCCGATGGCGTCACCATCGACAGATCTACGTCCAGCTTTCTCGCAAGCGCCCGCGCCGCCGGAATCGCCTTGATCACGCCACCCGCGCCCACGCCCGTGCCGAGCGCCGCGGGCGTTTCGTGCACGACGTGCTGGCCGACTTCCATATGGCCGACCACGGTGCCCGCGTCGGCATCGCCGCCCTCGCCTTCGAACGCGACGAGCGGCGCGCCCAGATGCACGATGTCACCCGTCTGGCCGAACAGCTTCGCGATGCGGCCGGATTGCGGCGACGGAATGTCGACGATCGCCTTCGCCGTTTCGACCGACAGCAGCGGTTGATCCGCACTCACCTCGTCGCCGCTCTTGACGTGCCACGCGACGATCTCCGCTTCCTGCAAGCCCTCGCCGAGGTCGGGCAGTTTGAAGATTTTCATGGCTTCACGACGCCTCCAGAGCTTGCCTGACCGCAGCGACGATGCGCGCGGCGCTGGGCATGTATTGATTCTCGAGCCGGTACAGCGGCACGACGACGTCGTAGCCCGTCACGCGCTGCACGGGCGCTAGCAGCGAGTAAAGCCCGCGCTCGGCGATGTTGGCGGCGATCTCCGCTCCGACGCCGCCCGTGCGCGAGCCTTCGTGCACGATCACACAGCGGCCCGTCTTCCCCACCGACGCGAGTATCGTGTTCATGTCGATCGGCTTGAGCGTCGCCACGTCAATCACTTCGGCCATCACGCCGTCCTGCGCCAGCAGATCGGCAGCCGCCTGAGCATCCTGCACCGCGCCGCCCCAGCTCACCAGTGTTACGTCGGAGCCGTCGCGCAACGTGAAGCAGGTGTCGAGCGGCAACGCTTCGCCGTTGTCATCCACCGTCTGCCGGAACAGACGATACAGGCGCGTCGGCTCGAAGAAGATCACCGGGTCGGGGTCACGAATCGCGGCAAGCAGCAGACCGTAAGCGCGCGCGGGCGACGACGGCGTGACGACGCGCAGGCCGGGAATGTGCGCGAACAGCGCCTCGGGACTTTCGGAATGATGCTCCGGCGCGTGTATGCCTGCGCCGCACGGCGCGCGGATCACGAGCGGGCATGAAAGGCGTCCGCGCGTGCGGTGCCTCAGACGCGACGCGTGGTTGAGCACGTGATCGATCGTCGGATACAGGAAGCCGCTGAACTGGATCTCGGCGACGGGTTTCAGGCCCATTGCCGCCATGCCGATTGCCGTGCCCGCAATCGCCGTTTCGGCAAGCGGCGTATCGATTACGCGTTGCGTGCCGAAGCGCGCCTGCAATCCGGCCGTCGCGCGAAACACGCCGCCGTTCACGCCAATGTCTTCGCCGAGCAGCACGACGGCGGGATCGTGCTCGAGTTCGTAGGCCATCGCCTGATTGAGCGCGTCCACCATGTTGAGATCAGCCATGGCCGTTCTCCTGATGGTTCGCCGCAGCGGGCGCGAAGCGCTGCGCGTTCTCCCGTTGCTCGCGCAGCGCGTGCGGCAGCGTTTCGTACAGGTGATCGAACATCGCGGTAATCTCGGGCGGCGCAACGGCGAGATAGGCTTCGACCGCCTGTTCGACCTGCTCATGACATGTCTTGCCGAGCTGCTCGTCCTGCGCCTTGTCCCAGACGTTCATACGCATCAGATACGTGCGCAGACGCAGCAGCGGTTCGTACTCCCACTGCTTGCGGATCAGTTCGGAATCGCGATAGCGGGTTGCATCGTCGGCTGTCGTGTGGTCGCCCAGGCGATAGCTGAGCGCCTCGACCAGCGTCGGGCCGTCGCCGCGCCGCGCTTTCGCCAGTGCCGCATGCATCACCTGATGCACAGCGATCACGTCATTGCCATCGACCTGCAGTCCGTCGATGCCCGCAGCAATCGCTTTCTGCGCGAGCGTCTGCGCCGCGCTCTGCGTGCTGCGCGGTACCGAGATCGCCCACTGGTTGTTATTGATGACGAGTACGAGCGGTGCCTGCCAGACACCCGCCATGTTCATCGCCTCGTAGAAGTCGCCCTTCGATGTGCTGCCGTCCCCGAAGATCGCAACGGCGACGCGCGGCTCGCCGCGCAGTCTGAACGCGTAGGCCGCGCCAGCGGCATGACACACCTGTGTGCCGATCGGCACGCAATTCGGAAAATCGTGGCGCGGCACGGCGAAATCGCTGCCGCGCTCGTCGCCGCCCCAATACAGCAAGCTTTCCGTCATCGTGACGCCGCGCAGCAATTGCGCCGCGTGATCGCGATACGAAGGAAACAGGACGTCGTCGGCCCGCATCGCACTGGCGACGCCCACGCCGATCGCCTCCTGTCCCACCGACGACGCAAACGTACCGAGCTTGCCAGTACGTTGCAGTGCAACCGCTTTGGTGTCGAACGCGCGGGTGAGGACCATCGCGCGATAGAGGGGAATCAGCGCCGCCGGGTCCCGCGCGAAGGCGGGCAATGACTGGACGGGGACGCCGTCGGGGCCGAGGTATTGCGTGTACCCGATGTGGAAACTGGCAGCCGTGGTCATGACCGCCTCCTTGTTCTTTCTGATATCGAATGCGTGCGGGAGTTCGCACGCGACGCGCAAATGCTGGCGCTCAAACCTGATCAGCAAACTCTATGATTGGACATGGGAAACGCGCAGATGGTGCTGCTTTCGGTGTTGACGTTTACACGGGGTAAACACGAAGCGTGCGGCCGCGTTGTCCCGATGCAATACAGAAGCCGACGAGCGCAGCACAATGCGTTTATATTCTGCGCTCGCGGCGTCAACAGACATTGAGAGGTTTCGTGGGTCATCGGGCTCAGCAAGGCTCAAACTGCAGATAACTCACAGATCTGAGCGCCAGGCTAAAAGGGAGTTCGAGGTTGCGCGGCCTGTTCTGGCAGACTCGCCTGGAACAGCTAGGCGAAATCCACTATCGTGTGAGTTGACGTGTATTGCACACGCGCGCGATCGTCGGGCGAGATGTGTCGCCCGACGATCGCAGGAACGAAGGGGTCCCTCGGAGGAGGGCACTGGCTGCGCTGCTGGCTTGTTAGCGTCGACGGACTGCACGCTCGATGCGTTCACGGTCGGTCGATCACGAATGGAGGTGTCTCATGGACACTAAGGGTCTGCTCGTCAGGTTGGAAGTCAAAACCGGCAAGGACGACGCCATGGCGGAAGACGTCCTGCGCTCGGCTCTCGCGATGGGGCGGGCGGAAGCCGCAACGACCACGTGGTTCGCGATCAGATTCGGGCGATCGGAGTACGGCATCTTCGACGTGTTCCCAGACGATGCCGGCCGCGAGGAGCATCTGTCGGGGCCAGTTACACAAGCACTGCTGGATGCCGGCGGCAGCGTTTTTGCCGGGGCGCCGCTGATTCAGGAGTTCGACGTCCTGGCCGACAAGCCGCCTGCAACAACATCGGGCGAGTCCGTCACGAAGGCACTGCTCATCACGTTCAAGGCAAAGGCTGGCCATGAGACACAGGTTGCTCAGTTCCTTCGCGACGCACAAGCGCTCGTGGAGCAGGAACCCAAGACTGTTGCCTGGTTTGCCATCCGTCTCGACGACGGTCACTTCGGCATCTTTGACGTCTTCCCCGACAACGGGGCACGGTTTGCGCACTTGACGGGTCATGTTCCTCGGGAACTCGCCAAGCATTCGCTGTCATTGCTGGGCAGCGTGCCGGACGTCGGAATGCTCGACGTGGTCGACACAAAATGGGCCGACCGGTCTACGAGATTGCGCTGAACGTTCAAGCGACGGCGAATGAGACCTGACAGGGGAGGTTCCCCACCGGTCGGAATCGGCCTGCGTGTCGTATCGTCAGTGATTGCACAAACAGCCTTATGGCGAGTCGCGTGGCGGTACCCGTCCCCTGAGAGTTTTCAGGCTATGATCGTCTGTATTCCGCGACCCCAAACAGACCTTCAGACTACCCGAAAGCGCCGGTTCAACGAAGATGGTCAAAGCCGGTTCTGAACGCGATTTTTCCCGAGGGGCTTCCAATGTGATTTCACCCGTTTGTGCGGGTGACCGGCACGCGGTAGCCAGCGTCGATCAGGGTGTGGCCGATCCCTGAGCCCAGACGCCGGGTGGTTTTGCGACGCTGCTTGCTGGATCCAGTCCTGAGAATGAATGTAGGGCCGCACGTACCGCTGTGACGCGTTGCTTCTGCCTCAAATCTCGCGTGAGTAAAACATTTAATTGTGGGTGCCACTCATTTCACCATCCACCGTCACAGCTTCATTGGTGGGGCTTTAGCGACGAGACTCAGGATCGTCAGACCGGATCGTAACAGTCGCATTGTGCTATCCGCTCCGCGGGTGCATGCTAGGTTTGGCCTGTGTGGGGTAGTACGCACATGACGGAACGCCTTCGCGATGCCACCCGTTGGCGTCGCGTTACAGAACACATCGAGCCTTGTCCATGATCACCCTAACCTGTTCCGAACTCAGGCTGTTACAACAGAGGCTCTGCGAGCGCCGTCGTGAACTGCTGGCGACGCTGCACGGCGAATACGGTGATCTCGCTGGAGCACGGCCGCCCGAAGAGCTGGGCCCCGAGTCGCATCCCGACGAGACCGCATCACGCAAAGCGACCGATCAGTTGCGCACCGCGCTCGCGCAGCACGATTTCGTCGAACTGCAGCAGATCGACGCGGCACTGGCACGCATCGCCGCCGGCCGTTACGGGGCATGCGTTGATTGCGGCGACCCGATCGGTTATGAACGCCTTGTCGCCGCGCCCTACACGGCCCGCTGCGTTTCATGCCAGACGGTGTTCGAACAACACCGCGCCACCCGTCAATAGGAAACCAATCAGGTATAAAACGTCTTCTTGTCGCGATAGACGCAATAGCCCGTCGCACCCATCTATGCGTGCGCGCGAAAATTCGTAAGATCTAAATCGGTCCAGGTCTTTTGTATTGGCGTTCAATCTCCAGGCCCGGTGCAACCTGGCATAGCCCGCGTGCACAGCCAATTCATTGGCATCCGGAAATCCCGTCGGTGTGGGCACCGCTGGCAGCGGCGAGGTGAGGCGGATTTTCACTCATACGGACATCGGAATTCGGGCTCCCGATGGACAGTGAAGTATTGCCAAAGTCACCTTTGTGCACCGCGGACGTTCAAGCACTCAAAAGCAAGACGTAACCAAACGCTCGATCCGCCCGCGCTACGCACCCGGAACGCCGACTTTGGAATGCGGCTCGGAGGCAGATTCCGCCGTCGTTCCTGCTGACGGAGCCGCCTCTGAAGTCGTACGCACCCGGTAAAAGCGCTCCACGGGAAGAACCGCGACGATCCCATCGTCCCTTGAGGCGCCGTGTGCGGCGATGATGCGTACACTGGCTATTAATGGCGTTTGCACCTTCGTAGTACCAGAGAAATTACCACTGCGCTCCCAACTGAGACTGACCGGTAGGCACGTCGCCAGACCCACACGCGACGACGCCGTTACCGGGAGAATTGCTCTACTGCTGATTGGCCCATTTCGGAGCGGTCGACTTCATGCGCGCCCGATTGCGCTCAATCGTCGCCTGACTTGGCGGATAGTCGGCGTGACCAGCCGGGACGAGCCCTTCGCGTCTAGCCTGAATCAGCTCCTGCACCACCTGCTCTCGGGTTTTTCCTTGTTGCTGTGGTTGGATGGCCGGAGTCGTCGCATCGGACGTCGGCTGACTGGCGCTGCTCGCGGACGGTAACGTGGTCGAAGCGGTCGATTCGGGGTAGTCGTGGTCTGCATCGGCAAATGCCAACGTGGCGAGCGTTGCAGCGATGAGCGCGGCGACGATAGTTTTGAGCTTCATATACTCCTCCAGAGCGATGTGAAATCGATAAGAGTCGATTCCGAACGGTTTCCATTCTGGAGAGTGAGGTCTGAACGAGCCGTGACACGAAAATGACTTTTTAGTCATACGAACTAAATGCTCAACGCATCATCCACGTCGGACGCAGCTCTGGCCTCGCGAACACGCATTCCGGTTACGACCCAGCAGAAAAAAAGGACCCAACGTGCTGTCGGGTCCCGAAAAAGATGGCCTTTACCTGAAATCAATCGAGGCAGGACGCAGCCCATATTGACCCTGCGGCGGTGACCATCTGCGTGGACGTGAGAAACAAACGGTACCGAAATCGACTACGAAGTACCAGGTAGTGGGCTGGAGACGAGTACCGCAGCGGCGACCAGTACCCCAGCCAGTACCGCAGATTCGATATGCAACACTGCGACAAAGCGTTTTAGAGGCTTCACTGGTGGCGTCGACGAGGCACTCTTCAATGATGCGAGCAGCTTGGGCATCTCGAAGAAGCGGTTGTGCCCTCCGAGGGCTGCAGCCACGAACACCAAGGCGAGTTTCAACAACAGAATCTGTCCGTAGCCCGATTCGAGAAGGTCGCCTGGCGACCTGACACCGCGCCAGCCGTTATAGGCGCCCGTAGCAAAAAGAATGACTAGCGCAAGCGTTGCGGCATCCGACAAGGACTGGATATACGCCGCGTTGTTGACATGCTCGCTGCCCGGAGCGTCGAAAAAACGCGGCGCAACAACATGTGTCGTGACCAGCACAAGTCCCACCCATGCGCTGATGGCGAGCAGATGGATCCAGTCCACCCATACGGGCAAGCTGAACAGGCCCGCATCGACCGGATGTCCTCCGTTGCTTCGTGCAAGGGCGACACCCGCCAGAGCCAAGCCGATGCCCAGCGGAAATCGAATCGACTTGCCTGTCTGGGTAAGCGAAAGAATAACTACGCATAGCATCAGTCCCGCGCCGACTAACCACGCATGACCAAAGCCGGTCTCCACGAGCATCGAGCGGACTGCAGGTCCCGCCTCCAGAAGCGTCGACTCACTCATCAACGCACAATGAATCCAGAAAGCAAACGCGCTGGACACCAGCACGCCGACCGACGCGATACGTAGCGCGCTAACCATCCGCCGACTGATTCCCTCCTGCCACGGTGAGTTTCGACGCGCGAGCCATCGGTCGCCAAGCAGTACGCCAACGACAACCGCAAAGCTGAGGTTCTGCAGGGCAACGAACGCGAGCCGCAGGATGCCAAGGAGACCGTCGTTCATCACTTCACCTGGAAGGTGTACGTGCCCTTGGTCTTGTGGGCGTCGTGCGTCATCACGGCCCACTGTACCGAGTAAGAGCCGGACGAAATTTTCGGGAGTGCGACCGTCAGCACGCGCGGATTGGAAGCGTCGACTTTGGCCTTTTCCCTGGTCACGGCGGCGCCGTTTGCATCGGACACTTTCACCGTGCTGAAAGTGGATTCGAGATCTTCATTAAAGGTAAGCCGCAATGCATCAGGCGCCGCATCGAGGGCGCTACCAGCCGCGGGGACTGCATTCTCGAGCTTGCCGTGTGCGAACGCGGCAGCCGGCACCAATGCGATGGCCGCTGCCGCAGCCAGCCGCGTGAGTTGCTTGCGATTGAACGTTTTCATGTCGTTGCGCATCCTGAATAGTGAAAGTGGGTGTTACCTGCGTTTGAGGGCAGCACCCCGTAAAAGCATTAATTCTTCTGCAGCTTCGTCACCGTCAATGCGCCGTCCACCTCTTCGGCCACGAAATCAATCTTGTCGCCGACCTTGACCTGCGAAATCATCGCCGGGTTCTTGACCTTGAAGACCATCGTCATGGCGTCCATGCCCAGGTTTTCCAGGGGGCCATGCTTGATGGTCAGCTTTCCGGAGGCTGCGTCGACTTTCTTGATTTCCCCATGCGACATGCCTGCTTTCGCCTCGCCGGCTTGCCTGGCGTCACTGCCACCCATGTCCATGTTGCCCATCTCGCCAGCCGCATAGGTCGATGCCGAAATTGCCAGGACGCAGCCAACCACAATCGATGCAAACACGTTCGTCATCACTCTTTCTCCTGCATTGAAATAAAAAGTTAAGCCGGACTTCAAAGTCCGACGAGACAGAAAATCAGCCGTCCGGCAACTCGCCGGTGTATTCGTACGCAACAGTGCCTTTGGGGTGTTTGAACCAGCCTGGGTCGCGGTAGTCCTTGCGCCCCAGTCCCTCGCGAACCTTCACGACGGTGAACATGCCCCCCATTTCCAGCGGGCCGAACGGACCGGTGCCGGTCATCATCGGCAGCGTGTTATCAGGCAAGGGCATTTCCATCTCGCCCATCGCGCCGCCCGTGCTGCCCATTGCCATGTAGTCGGGCACGAGTTTGTTGATACGTTTTGCGAGGTCTTTCTGCTGCACGCCAATCAGGTTGGGTACGGAGTGCCCCATCGCATTCATCGTGTGGTGGGACTTGTGGCAATGGAACGCCCAGTCGCCGGGCCGGTTCGCCGTAAATTCGATGGCACGCATCTGGCCGACGGCGACATCGGCGGTAACTTCGGGCCAGCGCGCAGACGGCGGAATCCATCCGCCGTCTGTGCCCGCGACCTCGAAGTGATAGCCGTGCAGATGGATGGGGTGATTGGTCATCGTCAGATTGCCGAACCGGATACGCACGCGGTCCCCGGCACGTACCGGCAACGGGTCGATGCCCGGAAAGACCCGCGAATTCCAGGTCCACATGTTGAAGTCGGTCATCTCGTTGACGCGCGGCGTGAAGCTGCCCGGGTCGATGTCATACGCGGACATGATGAATACGAAGTCACGGTCGACCTGCATGACGCTGGGGTCTTTCGGATGAACGATGAAAGTCCCCATCATCCCCATCGCCATCTGGACCATCTCGTCCGCGTGCGGGTGATACATGAAGGTGCCGTGCTTCTCGAGCTCGAATTCATAGACAAACGTCTTGCCCGGAGGGATGTGCGGCTGCGTGAGGCCACCCACGCCATCCATGCCCGACGGCAACAGCATCCCGTGCCAGTGAACAGTGGTGTGCTCCGGGAGCTTGTTGGTCACGAAAATGCGGACCTTGTCGCCTTCCACTGCTTCGATGGTGGGGCCGGGAGCCTGGCCGTTGTAGCCCCACAGATTCGCATTCATGCCCGGCGCCATTTCGCGCACCACAGGCTCAGCAATCAGGTGGAATTCCTTCCAGCCGTTTTTCATGCGCCACGGCAGCGACCAGCCGTTCAGCGTGGCAACAGGCGTATACGGACGGCCATTGAGAGGTGTGAGCGGCGGCTGCATGGTGGCTTTCGCCATCGTATGCGCCTCTGGCAGCGACGCAGCACCGGCCTTGCTCACCAATGCTGCTCCGAGCAGTGCGGCCCCCGAGCCGCCAAGAAAACTTCGACGTGACACCATTTCATTTACCTTCAGAATCTGTAGGCGACGCCGGTTGCGTCGTGGGTGCTGACGGCGCCGGGGCCATCGCGAGCGGTGGAAGACGGCCACCGACTGCCTGCTGCAGGTCGGTCTCCGCGAGCCAGTAGTCCTTCAACGCGTCGATATAGCTGTTAACCGCGCCGACCTGGTCACGCGAATCGGACAGCAGTTCGAACACGCTCGCGAGCATGCCGTTGTAGCGAAGCAGCAGCTCATCCGAAATGGTTTTCCGGATTGGCACGACTTCGTCGCGATAGTGCTTTGCGACGTCGTAGTCAGTCACGTAGGCCGAATACGACTCCCGCACTTCCGACCGAGCGTTAATCGCGGTCTCGGCGACGCGGTTGACCGACTGCATGTAAATCGCTTCGGCGCGCGCAACCTTCGCGCCGCCCCAGTTGAAGACAGGAATCTCGACGCTGATTTCGTAGCCCTGCTCATGGCCGTCGGAGGTCGTGAAATTGTTCTGATATCCGACGTCAAGCGCGTTGATAAAACGCGTCGCCTTGCTGAGACCCAACGAGCTCGCGACACTCTGCGTCTGCAGCTTCGCCGCCTGGATGTCCAGCCGGTTCTGCATCGCGAAGCTCTCGAGGTCGTTCAGTTCGGGACGGTTCTTGGGCAGGTCTGGCAGGCGTTCTGGAAGCGTGTACTGAGTCCCGGCACCCCACAGGCCCATCGTGCGCGTAAGCTTTTCCCGTGCGGACACAGACTGCTGTCGCGTTCTTGCGAGTTGCGCCACCGCGTCTGCGTAAAACGCCTGCTCGCGAGCGTAGTCGAGCTTGCTGAAGTTGCCGGCCTGTTGCATCCGCAACGCCAGTTCGGCACCAGCTTCCGCCGAATCCTTCACCTGCGCGGCATATGCCGCAGCCTGCTCGGCGGCCACCGCGTTGACATAGGCCCGTCGTGCGTCGGCGGCTACCTTGAGCATCGCATCTGCCGCCAGAAGCTTGGTCTGCTCAAAGCGGCGGCTCTCGATGCGCGTCGCCAGCGGCAGTGTGAGCGCGTTCAACAGTCCGAGCGTGAACGTGCGGTTGATGCTCAGGTCGTTGCCCCCGTGAGTGCGGCTAAAACTGAAGCCGGGGTTCGGGAGCCGTCCGGCCTGAACCAGGTCCGCCTCGGAAATACCGAGCTCTCCGTACGAGGCCTGCAGGCCCCGGTTGTTCAGCAGCGCAATCTGGACTGCGTCATCCATGCCCAAAGGCCTGGAAAGGAGTTCCTGCGTTCGCTTCACGACGGCGTCCCGGTCTTGGTCTGTCTTCACCAGTACGGCGTCTTTCCCGAGGCGCTCGGAAGCGGTCGTCGAAACGGTATTGAAGCCGCCGTCCTTCGAAAACGTCGTGCAGCCGGCGAGAAACACCAGCGCGCTGGCAACAGCAAGGGCGCGGCTACTCGAAAAGAAATGCCGCGTCATTTCGCCGGTTCCTCGTGTCTGGAGCTGTGTTCGCTATTTTTTGCGTCTGAGCTGTTGGCGGCCTGCATGTTGCCGTGGCCTATCCCTTTCATCCCCGATGAACTCGTCACGGAACGATTGAGCTCCTGCCAGGTGGGTGCTTTCTGGTCCCGGTATGGCTGGTAGTCCGCGAACGCGGACGGCACGCTGACCGTCGGAACCGATGCGGCAGCGTCGGCCGGGTCAGGAAGTGTGGTGATGGCTTGCACGAGCGCCGGCAACAATGCCGCCGCGCTGAGCAGCGCCGCGATAAACATTCGCATGGATTTTTCTCGTCGTAAGTCACCTGGATGGCCGACGCGCGACCATCAGGGCGAAATTGCGCATCGCAGCCTGAGGCTGCGACAAAGGACTAGACGAGAAAGGTTCGGGGAGGTCGTTCGATGCCGCTAGTCAGAAACGACACGACGTCGGCCGCGGGAGGAAGCGGAACCGCCAAGTGAGCTATGACGGTGGGCGTTGCCACTGTCGGGACGGCAGGTAACGCAACACCGAAGCAACAGGATGCGCACGTCGCGCAAGAATGCGCATGATGTGCGCCTCCATGCTGATGGCTGTGATGAGGTCTATCAGCCATCGCCATACTGCGCATATCATGACCGTTAATCGATTCAGCCTCATGTGCGTGTTGCGCGAACGTCATTTCACCCACGAAATTCGATGACTCGCATTTCATGAAGTTGGCCGCGAACGACTGAACCGGAAGGTTCATTGTCAGCAGCACAATGACGAAAAATTTGCGCCAATACGACATGGTTGCGAAGTCTAGCAGGCAGATTAAGAAGGCTGTAAGGTCAGGAATGCGTCATTGCGTACCCGCGCCCTCTTGGGGCGCAGCGGCTCGCCGTGTACACGCCTCGAACCTTATCGTCGAGTACGTGACGAAGGGGTGGCCGGGACATGACCAATTTTTCATGTTGGCCGAAGATGAAAGAATTGTCATTTTCCCGTCATTTTCGATACACCTTCCCGGCACTACGCTGAGTACACTGATTTGATGCTCATTACTGGCGACGCCTCCCAAAGCCGCCCCCTCCCATGCGGATACTGATAGTCGAAGACGAGCCGAAAATGGCTTCCTACCTGCACAAGGGACTGACGGAGGCCAGCTACACGGTCGACATCGCCGATAACGGCAAAGACGGCCTCTTTCTTGCACTACACGAAAACTTCGACCTGGTCGTCCTCGACGTGATGCTTCCGGAACTTGGCGGTTTCGAAGTACTTAAGCGCCTCAGGGCGCAGAAGCAAACCCCGGTGCTGCTCCTGACAGCTAGAGACACCGTCGAAGACAAGGTAGAAGGTCTCGAGCTTGGCGCCGACGACTACCTGTCAAAACCCTTCGCCTATGCGGAGTTTCTGGCGCGCATTCGCTCGCTGCTGCGGCGCGCCCCCCGCGGGGTTCGGGACGTGCTGGTGATTGCCGACCTCGAGGTCGACCTCATCAAGCGAAGGGTTCGGCGAGGCGACACCCGCATCGACCTTACCGCTCAGGAGTTTGCGCTGCTTCAGTTGCTGGCGGAGCGGCAAGGCGAGGTCCTGACTCGCACCTTCATCACGTCGCAAATCTGGGATATGAACTTCGACAGCGACACGAATGTTGTCGACGTTGCCGTCAAGCGCGTGCGCGCGAAGATTGATAACTCGTTTGATAAAAAACTGCTGCACACGGTCCGAGGCATGGGGTACGTGCTCGAGGACCGCTCGTGACAACCGGTACGTCCTCGTATTCCCTGCTCAAACGATTGACCCTGGCGTTCTCAACGGTCGCCATCCTGGTCTTCGCGCTGACAGGCGCATTCCTGTACCACGCGCTGTCGACCGAGTTGCAGCGACGCGATGACATCGAAATCAGCGGCAAGCTCAGCCAGTTTCTCCAACTGGCACGAGATGCCCGTTCGGCGCAGGCCGTGCGCAATAATCCCTCCGTGTTCCACGAGGTGCTGCTTTCCCACCCCGGCGTCTATCTCGCCATATTCGACCGGCAAGGCGCCGTGCTGCTTCAGCATTCGGACAGGTCGTCCGTCGACCTGACGGCTACGCCAGTTGCCCACCGTCCGAACGCACCGTATGCCTGTGAGCCGCCAGGCATTGGTCCATCCCGCTGTGTCTTTGCAGATGAAACGTTGCCGTATGGTGATTCGGTTCGGGTATTGCTCGTTCGCACGGCGGCCGACCGCCAGTCATTGCTGGAAGGTTATCGTATAGATATCTGGCTTGCGGTGGCCGTCGGCGCGGCACTCGTCGGCGCGTTGGGCTACGCGGTCGCCCGGCGCGGGTTTTCGCCGGTTAGAAGTATTGGGCGTCAAACTTCACGGATTGAAGCTCACAATCTGAGCGAACGGCTCGATATCGAGGGCGGCCCAATCGAGCTTCAGGATATCGCGTTCTCGGTCAATCGCATGCTCGACCGGCTTGAGCGCGCGTTCGTCCGTCTTTCGCAGTTTTCGTCCGACCTTGCGCATGACATGCGCACGCCTCTCGCCAACGTTATCAGCTCATCGCAGGTCACGCTGTCACGTACCCGAACCACCGACGAGTACGAAGCGCTCATTGACTCCAATATCGAAGAGTGTGAGCGACTTCAGCGAATGATTGAAAGCATGCTGTTCCTCGCACGTACAGACAGCGCGCAACAACTCATCAAGGTCGCAGAGTTTGACGCGCAAAGCGAATTGCGCCGGCTCGCGTCCTACTTTCAGGGTCTTGCCGAAGAAGCGGGCGTGCAAATCGCTGTAGAAGGGAACGCCCGGATATCTGCGGATGGGACTCTGTTCAGGCGTGCCGTAAGCAATCTGATTTCAAACGCACTCGACCATGCCTTCGCTGGGTCGTCCGTCGAACTGTCGTCGTTCGATTCGCCGGAGTATGCCGTTGTCGAAGTGACGAACCAGGGACATGCAATTGCGCCGGAACATGTCGACCGGATTTTCGAACGTTTCTATCGAGTCGACGCGTCACGGCACGGTTCGGCCCGAAATGCGGGTCTCGGCCTTGCTATCGTGAAATCCATCATGGAACTGCACCGTGGGAAAGTCGACGTTGCGAGCTATGGCGAACGGACGACTTTCACCTTGTATTTTCCGCGTTCGGTCCCGGTCTAGGCGGTTCGAACGCGAATCAGCAGCAGGCGCGTCACGCAGGCACTTGATCTTCCTGCCATGGGTTCATGCTAAAGGTTCTGGTTTGCTACTGGAGGCGAAAATGGAATTCGAGGTTAAGGATATGTCATGCGACGGGTGCGCCAACTCGATTACGCGCACCGTCACCAACGTCGACCCGGCAGCGAAGCTCGACATCGATGTCACTACCAAAATCATGAAAATCGATTCAGCGATGCCGCCAGAACGTCAGGCCGCTGTGGTTGTGGAAGCGGGATTTCACCCGACAGTCAACGCGTAACCACATCGTCCGGTTCTGTCGCAACAACGCTGTCTGATAAGTTGATGCGGTGAAAGCCGATGCGACTAGAGCGATGAACGATGGTGTGACTTCGGCGATCAGGCAAGTGCCCAAGCGGCTGCACTATCCGCTGGACGTGATGCTGCTGTGCGTGCGCTGGTATGTCGCCTATCCGCTGAGCCTGCGCGATCTTGAGGAGATGATGTCCGAACGGGGCCTGGCGGTGGATCACTCGACGGTTCACCGGTGGGCGCTTAAGCTCTTGCCCATACTGGAAAAGCTCTTTCGGCAGCGCAAGCGCCCGGTTGGCCGCAGCTGGAGGGTGGACGAGACCTACATCAAGGTTAACGGCCGGTGGACATACCTGCACCGGGCAGTCGACAAGGACGGCGACACCGTTGACTTCCTACTGCGGGCGCACCGGGACAAGGCTGCGGCCCGGCGTTACCTTTAGAAAGCGATCCGGTACAACGGCGAGCCCGGGACAGTGACGATCGACAGAAGCGGAGCGAACTTGGCGGCACTGGACGACATCAACTCCAGGCGCGAGCAGCAGATCAAGATCCGTCAGGTGAAGTACCTCAACAATATTGTGGAGCAGGATCATCGCGCGATCAAACGCCGCACGCGGCCAATGATTGGATTGAAGAAGTTCTGATGTGCGCGCATCCTGCTCGGCGGCATTGAGTTGATGCACATGATCGCCAAAGGGCAGATGAAGGCCGATGGCAGGAACAAGACATCTGCAGAGCAGTTTTACTCGCCGGTTAGATAAGGATTGCTACTTGTTTCAGGAAAAGTCCGTCTAGACCTACCTAACGCGACAGAACCCTTGCGCGCGCACTACGGTCTGGGATCGACGCCAGCATGTCGACTTTCTTCTTGAAATCATTCCGGCGGGGATAAAAGCGTGAGATGCGAAGCCACTACGTGAAAAAAAGCCGCGTTTTGCTGTAACCCGCTCTCGCCCTATCCCGATCTATCAGATAGCCAGCCTGAATCGGCGGCAGCACGATGAGAACCTTGTCGGTTGCATCGAAATGCCACGCCGATCAGGCGGCGCATCGGCGACACGGCCTAGTGAATGATGCCACATTCAGACGGCTCGCATTTCCGCTCCCCCGCGTCGCGCCGTACATCAACTCTTCAGAGGATTCAACATGCGAGTTCGCAAAGTGATGGCCACATGGGCAATGAGCGGACGAGCAACAAAGCGACGGATCGCGCGGGCTTGAAGTTTGCGGATTGTACCCCCTTCGCAGGTATGGGCGGCGTCCCCCACTACCCGGAGCCCGACGGTTGCAGAGCGAAGAGACATCCGTTTTCAATGAACTGGGAATATTCAGACGCTCCGATGTGTTGACACAGGTGAATCGCAAACAACACACACCGCCAAATTTCTCTCCCGGATGTGAGACGGCAACCGGAGTTTCTTCCTGCGGAACCATCGAATGGATCATCTGCTTTCTATTAGGGCGTTCGTCGCCGTCATCAAGTTTCAAAGCTTCACGACAGCGGCGAAACATTTGGGGATGTCGCCCGCTACGTTATCCCGTGCGATCACGAGCCTGGAGTCGCATACAAGCACCAGATTGGTCAATCGGTCAACACGCCACGTCTCGCTCGCAGACGACGCCCGAGCGTACTTCGCTTCATGCGCGGAGATTCTGGACCGGCTCGATCGCGAGGAGTTACGGCTTGCAGAGCAGCGCAACACCCAAAAGGGCGTACTTCGGCTCGCCGCCCATCCATTCGCGGTCGAGACTGGTCTGTCACAACTCATTGATGAATATCTGTTGGCGACGCCCGACATACGCGTTGCGGTAACGACAACCGGCGAGCCTTTGCGCCTCGAACACGGTAACTATGATGCGGCAATTTATCCCGCTTTTCTGGTTCAGGACGCAGCTGCAATTTGCCGTCCGCTCGTTCGTTCCAGTTCAGTGCTCGTCGCAACACGCGCGTATCTCGATGCAGGTCCACCCGTACCATCATCGCTCGATCTTACGGGTCATACATTCATCAATACGCGAGCAAGCAAATGGGATCCCGAATGCGGTTCGGTTAAAGTAGCAGGGATTTCGCTCCCGCACAACGCACGGCTTCACGCCGTGATGGATGAATGCATCGCCGTGCAGCTTGCGTTAAACGGTTATGGCATCGCACTTTTGCCTACGCGCATCGCTCAACGGTATATGAAGAGCGGACGTCTGGTGCGTGTGCTGCCCGAGTACGAGTTGACCGATCCCGTGGCCGAGCTCGATATCGCATTTGTACATCGTCGTACTTTGCCCAGGCGGGTGAGGGACTTCGTGGATCACTGCGTTTCCTTTTTTCGGGAATCTGAGCAGCCAGACCGACGAGTATCGCCTCGCTCACGCAAAATCGTGCTAACTGGTTTGAGAGACGCCAACGCCGAGGATGCGGCGATTCTGGAACACGCGTCCCGATGACGACCTCAAACACTCTCACCATCGTTCTAAGGGCGACAATTAGCCTTGGGACGACGCAGGAGCTAGCTCGGATTGGTCGCGTCCGTTGCGCCTCCGCATTTCCGCTCTTTAACGGAACCGCCTGCAACGTGTAGCCCTCACCGCCCTTCCCGTCCGAATAGCGCGTTCATTGAATTGCGGACGTCAAACCCTGATTTGCTCGCGGTGCGCGGCACCCCGGACATGATGAACACGTTCGGCAGTGTCCCGAGCACGATGCCGCAGTGGCGCGTCTGGTGCCACACTTTGCACGATCGCGCGGCAAGAAACAGCTCATCTTCTTCCCATCCCGATATAGACTGAAACTGGACCTGCTGCCGGGTTGTCCCAATTGAGAGCCCGGTGCTGCGCAGGCTTGCGCGATTCATCCTCATTGGAGGCGCACATGTCGACTGCAATCATCACAACACAGAATGACGGCCCGTACCACATCACAGGTGACTTCCAGATTACCACCCAGAGCGGGCAACCAATCGCCGCGGGCAAGAACGAAGTCTGGCTATGCCGGTGCGGTCAGTCGAGCCACAAGCCACTGTGCGACGGCTCACACAAGAAAGTTAGGTTCTCGAGCAATCTCGACGAAGAGCCGCAAAAAGGGCAAACACCTTGATGCGGTGATTGTACTTCTCATGCAGAATCTAGCGGTCGCGGAGCCGCGAGCCGCCGCCCGCAGCAAGGGTTCGCGGTTCAGCGAACATTGCACGATGGCGAGCCGCGCGAGTCATTGATGTATTGGCTATTTTCCGTAGAAACCGCCAGAATTTACTGAGATGGACCCGACGCCCCCTTCGGGGACACTGACGATCCCGAAATCTGACGTGTAGATGCCCATCATAAATCGACATCCTCGGTATTGATCTCGCAAAGCAAGGATGTCGAACTCATGCGCCCGGCGACGGACATGTTCAAGCCTCGCGAGGTGCGGCGCAAGCGGATCGGAAATGGACGGATCCAGGCGTAGCCAATGCGGCCAGGCCGCATCGAATTGCGCCCGGGTGTGCGAGTCGCCGCTCGCGAACAGCGTGACGTCGTGGCCGATGTAAAGGAGCGATCTGTGCAACACGCATTGGGCAACTCCCTCGTGTGCTGATTCCACGCGAGCACGAGGGAAACCAGGAGATAGCGCAACGCAGTCCGTTGATCCGACCTGCTCGAACCGGGCGCGGGCGTCTGCTGCGACGACCGGCTGGTTACGAATCGCATACGGCGTTCCCGACGATCGCGCTCGCGCGGGAATCGGCGATCCGGCCTGCAGGCTACCCGAGCACCAACGTGTCTCAGGGGCGCCCACAGTCGGCAGGGCAGACGTGAGCTATATCACGAACCTTGTTCGCCCCCCACTGAGAGGACCAGCAGAATCCGGGAGCGGCCACCGCGCAGGTATTATCAGTGCGCGTCTTCAGATGAACCGCGTGTGCCCATCCAACCAGGCATCAATACGATCACCCTCGGTACCGCAACAGGTTAGCGAGGGCGAACGCTCAACGCCGGGCGCTGCCCCAGTCCCACCAGTCGCGATGGTAATCCAGTCGTCCGAGCAGTTTTCGGTGCATCTGCTCCCGGTGATAGTGAACGGCGACGAACGCCGTTGCAGACTAAGAGGCGCGCTGGCGATTGTCCGTAAAGATCAGCGCATGGTGCGCAGGGTTGAATCCAGAGTTCCACGTTAGAACTCCTGCAGCGTACGCCGAGCAGGAATATAAGGCATGTGCGGAACGGACTCAGCCATTGTTCACGAAACCGCCGCCCTGGAGCCTCGTCTCATCGCGCTGCATGCGCTCGATCGCCCAGGATCCAGCTTCAGACATTGCCTCGTCGCGACTATCGAATTCGGCGAGGATTCGGTGCTTAACAGAAGGCGTAAATTCCTTCGCATGGCGAGCACATCGGACGCCGCGCTCGACGATCCAACGGTCCGTCGGTGCCGTGGCTTCGCGAAGCTTTGGGACTGCAATGGCCTCGCCGTCGCGAGCCTGTATGCGCTGCGCTCGACCAACCCAGCCGCGCTGTGGGCGCATCACGATCCAGTCCGCCCCGACAACGACAGACCGTTGGATCGTCGCGCGCGAATACAGTGACGTCGTGTGCGCGTGGGGGTCGAATGCCAAGCCTCAGCGCGCCGCTCGTGTCGCCAGCATCCTGACCGGCGCTGGCGCGCGCTCTGGTGTCTCGGCACGACGAAGGACGGCTCGCCTCGCCATCCGCTTTACGTTCGCGCCGACCAGCCTTTTATCAAGTGGACGCCCCCCAATACGCAGCCCGCGAGAGTGCTGAAGGAGGTGCAGCGTGAACCTATCGCGGAAAACCGCCCTTAATCGCATCGCGTGCTCTGCGCTCGCAATCCCGGATCGCACCCTCTTCGTTGCGGAAGAGTCGCCCGAACCCTGTCACGATCCTACGGCCAACCCGACGTCGAATTCAGGAGGCGCCGTCTGTCGGGCGAGCGCCGGAGCCTGACAAAATAAAGCAAAGAACCGGGTCAGCACCACGTCGAACCGCTCGTCAGGCAGATTGCACGAGTCAGCGGCGCGACTGCATTCCTTCGCGCAACGCCACCAGGCCAAGCGCTAGCATCTCCGCCGCAAGCGGCAACTGCGCTCCGGTGCATTCTGCGATCGCCGAAATGCAGCCCGCCATATGCTCCTGCCGCTTTCGAAACAGTGAGCAGAACTTCGCGCGGAACCGCTAGTCTCGGGCCGAGTGCAGTTTCGCTTCCATCCACAAGAGATACGACTCGGGCAGGTCGTTCAGCCTTCGAAAGCAGTCGAGAGATGCTGCCATCATATCTTCGCCAGTGGTGCACCGATCAAAGATCCACTGTGCTTCAGCTTCGACATCGTCGTGATCGCGCTGAAGCAATTCGAGCAGCAGATCTGTCCTGCCTTCGAAGTTCGAATAGAACGCGCCGCGCCAGTATCCGGCTGTGGCCGCGATATCTTCGACGCTCGCCTCAATGAAACCCTTCGTCGAAAAGATATCGCGCGCTGCATTCAGCAGACGTTCGCTCGTCTGCTCCTTGCTTTGCTCTCTGGTCAGACGCTTCGGCTTCACTGGCGGAAGATCTCGTTGGAATGTGCGGCGCGCAATATGCTATGCCGCCTTCATCATGTGCTCCACCACCTTCTTCGCATCGCCGAACACCATCATCGTCTTGTCCATGTAAAACAGTTCGTTGTCGAGACCGGCATAACCCGGCGCCATCGACGCAGGACATCGTACAGCTCGTCGGTGCGCCGACAGGTTGTTGCTCAATGACGTCGCGAACGTGTTACCCGCTACCCCCGCCTTCAGTTTTTGTCACCCTCTCAGGGCCTGACGTACATTGCCCCTGGCCGCCGCCAGGCGCACCTTAGCCGCCTCCGCATCAATGCCACATTTGAGCGCCACAATCGCCACCTTTACCTGATATCCGCATAAGACAAGCGTATGGCGGGCAATTTCCTCCGATACGCCCGTCGCGTGCATGGTCAGGCTGATGGCCCGGTGCACCAGCTTTGCATTGACCGGGCGCAGGTCGACCATAAGGTTTCCATATACCTTGTTCAATCCCACCATCAAGGCACTCGAGAAACTGTTCAAGGCAATCTTCTGCGCCGTCCCGGCCTTCAGACGCGTACTACCCGAAATGATTTCCGCCCCGGTCACAAGCGCAATGCCGATTTGTGCGGCAGTCAGCACCGGGGCGTTCGGGTTATTTGCGAATCCGATCGTGAGTGAACCGCTGGCCCGTGCCGCACGCAGCGCTCCCAGCACGTAAGGGGTACAACCCGACGCCGCAATTGCGAGCACCACGTCGTTGGCTACCGGCCGCACAGCCAGCAGATCCGCCTCGCCTTGCTGATCGTTGTCCTCGGCGCCCTCCACTGCATCGGCAAGTGCGTCGGCACCGCCAGCCACCAGAGCAATCGCGCGGGACCGAGGCCACGAGAAGGTTGGATACAGTTCTACCGCATCAAGCAGTCCAAGACGCCCAGAGGTGCCGGCACCCACGTAGATGAGACGGCCTCCTGCCGCAATTCGGGGGATCGATTCACGTACCGCTTCGGCCAACCGTAGGCGGACAGCCCAGACCGCCTGAGCGGCGTTAAGCTGATCCTCAACCAGAACCTCGACCAGCCGATCGACAGGGTACAGGTCAAGGTCGGGATGCTGCGGGTGCGGATTTTCTGTACTGTTTTGCATCGCGATTCATTCCGGGCGAAAATGCGGTCGCCAAAGACGGAGTTGTCCACATAACCACGGGTCACCCATTCATTACACCCTTTCCTAGATTAATCCGATTCAACAACTCCCAAAAGGCTTGTTTGCGCAGCATCCTTCGCGCCTCGTAAAGGGCTGGTTTTTGTGATGTTTATCTCCGATTCCATCTATCCGTGCAACAACCGTCTGCGGTCCGCCGCACGCTTTCTCTTAGGAATAGCTGCGTTTTTGCCCAATTAACGAGAACTCGGGGGACGAGCAGGTAACGATCGTGGCGCAAACGCTGCACTACTATTCAACCCATCATCATTATTGGTGCGGCGAGATGCGCTGATGCCTTCAATCCGTGATAACTGCCTCCTTGAACTAACCCGCTGACGCGGGAGACGGCGGTCGGCCAGGGGCATCGGCTCCGGGACCGTCAACGATGAACCCCGCATGCGCGTCTTTCGCGATCCGTGGCTCACGCAGTCGTTTCCCTCCATAACCGCTTCGAAGTGACTCCGCCCGCCATCTCCATTTTGACTGATCTGAACAGTATATTCACGCGACGTGATCCGGGATTGTGTTCACGATCATTGAATACAGATGGTCGAGATCACCCTCGAGTTCGCTGCTGTCGAACGGGTCGCGATTGGCGCCAAACGCTTCATCCAGTTCTATCCAATCCGCAGTGGTAAGGCATCGCAGCGCAGCGGGCAAAACCACTTCCTCTTCCAGCCGCCTGTGGTTACCGTAAAACGCTGCGTATTCCTCGACCATCTTCCGCAATGCAGGAACCTCTGAATCACCGGCCACCTCATATCGCACCAGGGCACGTTCAAGATTTCGCACCCGCGCTTCACCCTGTACATGCTGCGCCTCCAGTTCGTCGATGACATCGTCCAGTTCATTCGTGCGCAATCGCAAGCGCATGAATAAATATTTGTCTTCCTTAGGGTGATGCACCTGTTCCGGATATTCCCGAATGTAGTAAAGCATGGCCCGCAACACCATAGGTCCGGGCGCATGTGCACTCGCGTCCAAGGAGTCCACAAACCGCGTCATCCCGTTGACCACTGTCGAGAGCTGCTGATGCTCGTGGATGATCGTCTGTACCGCCCTTCGCGCTAATGGTTGTTGCATGTCATTCTCCGCCTATAGGCCGTAGCAAATGCGTACCATTTGCTGCGTCATTTCCACTAACCCGGGCATAAACTAGCGCATCCGTCCGACTGATCTGAGTATTGAGCGGCCTTGTGGAGTCAAACGCACATGTGCGTATCCTGAGGCCAGCTTTTCTAGCGAAACAAGCTGACGCTCGCACAAGGCACCCAGATCCTCAAGATCCAGATTGTTCGAATTCTGGTTAGTCTCAAGCAGCATGAGCGCTGCAATCTCATGTGGGCTGAGCATTGTCGTCTCCGTTGATCAGAGTCCCCGCGCTTCGGGTCACGTTTCAAGAATAGATGCTCACCAAAGGTTGTCGACGCGCATTTTGTCGCATGCTGCTGGACTTCAAGTCGAAAAGCGCAATAGATGTCTTCGGGAAGACAACTGACGAATGCGATCTCCCCGCCTTCGCCGTTACGGCAGCACCTGCAGCGCGAAGTCGCAAGCAAGCACCGTAGCCGACAACAAGAGACCAAGTGCGATATTGGGAACGCGGCGCCCGAGGTCGGGGTGTCCGCCTGCCCACGCTAAGAAGAGAAAACAAGATTCGATGACGATCTGCGTTGCAAACAGCACGAACATCAATGTGAACTCATAGCCCATCTCCTTGAACACCGATAAATTCAGACCGTAGTTGACGACCCAATATGCGATGCGATAAACCTCATAGACCGCAAGGAGTATCGGAAAGAAATAGTTCGCCACATAGGTCGGGAAGGTGGCGTGCCGAAAGTGAAGATGAAAATTGGGGGCGAGTTGCATGAACCTGCTCCTCTGGGAACCCGTCTCTATTCCCACCGCGCAGGTGGGTAGTCTGGTCACGGCGTCCCGGCGCGCCACCACGTTGAACACCTAGCCGTTGCCCTCCTGGCCCCGTACCAGGAGCACTGGACATGTTGCGATGCGCACGAATCTTTCCGCGACACTGCCCAGCATTAGGCGGCGTACGCCATTTCGCCCACGCGTACCGATCACGACAAGATCTGCGCCGTATCCATCCACCCGGCGTAGAAGGCATGAGGCGACATCATCAGAGAGGCTCTCGAGTCCGGTCACCGAAACGTCGCCGGTGACGCCGCCCTCACTGAAGTTTCTTCGCGGATTCGCGACAACAAGTCTGGCCTCTTCATGTGAGACGGCCTGCATCGCTGCCCGATCACCGCAGTATTCGTACATGGTGCTGCGCAATTCGCATGTATGGCGCTTGTGCCAGTACTACTCGATTACGTTCGGCGGCTTCACGGCCCTGTCTCTCTGGATACCGCAGTACCTGAAGGCCGAGTATGGGATGTCGCTAGTAGTGGCGTCCGCGTTCACCACCGGCTTTTCGCTCCCGGGGTCGGTTCTGCGCGCAGTGGGAGGCGTGCTCGCGGATCGCTTCGGCACGCATAGCGTGACGTGGTGGGGCCTTTGGGTCGCGTGGATCTGCCTGTTCCTGCTGTCGTATCCTTCCACCGATTTCGTCATTCACACGATAACGGCACCGTGAGCCTCCATATCGAGGTCACGCTGATCGTACTTGTCCTGCTGACGTTTGCACTTGGCGCCGAGTTTGCGTTCGGGATGGCGTCGACGTTCAAGTATGTTGCTGACGACTTCGCCGATAACATGGGCGTGGTGACGGGTATTGTCGGCCTCGCAGGCGGGCTTGGCGGCTTCTTGCTGCCGATTTTGTTTGGCTTGCTGCTCGACTTCTTCAGGGTCCGCTCGACGTGTTTCATGTTTCTTTACGGCGTCGTCTGGGTCTCGCTGGTCCTGATTTATCTGTCGGAAGTCAGGCGAACGCCCGCCGCCGGACGAGCAACCGGTTAGCTTTCGTCCCTCTCCGGACCCATCTGAGCAGCTGAGTCGGACCCGCCTGGCTTACGAACCAATGCGCACCAGTTGGACGAGGGACGCCTGTTGCGGGAACGTCGAATCGAGCCTGCCCAGGCGGATTTCCCGCCTCTCGCTCCAATAGGCGGAAACAATATTCCATCTGCTTGAGCGAGTGTTCTGCGCCGCTCGATCTGCACCGGTATTCGCAAGACCGTCGATAAGTGTCCGCTGCTGGAACAGATGGTCACGAAATAAACGGACCGACGCCCGCGTTGCGGCTTCAAAGTCCACCTGTCATTCGTGTTCATCAATCTTTCTAGTGCAACCACCTGATCAGGACGTCCTTGGCAATGGCCGTAACTAACCTATGAGCGGACTTCTATGGCGTAAAGCCTAATGTCCGTACATGGCCGGACTGAGACCCGGCCGCTTCGCGCTCACGTGCACGCACGGCCGCGCAGCCTGTCGTGTTGAAGCATAGAACAAAGCAGTTCCCGGTCCGGCACCCGCCCTTCAGGCCCTCTGTAGTATGTCGATTGCCTGTTCGGCATCATCTAACGAGTCGACCGCGATATAAGCAATGAACTGTGTGCCAAGTACAGCGGCGGAAACGCCGCGGAGGTTGATCCCCCCATCTGCCAACATCCGGGTCAACTGTGCGATGATCCCCAGTTGGTCCAGGCCCATTACACGGACGGAGTGAAGGCTCGGGGTAACGTTGAAGCCCACCTGTGTCGCGGCACGGATCTCCTGTTCCCCCTGCAGCGGTGCGACAAACACGACCCCCTTGCCCGATGCTTCCGGCGCGCGACGTGCGACGACGAACTGCAAGTCTGCGCCAGCATCCCGCAAAGCGCTTAATACCTGCGCCAGCCCGCCCGGTTTGTCCTCGATGGTAGCAGCCCAAACATCGACGCGTTCTACGCTCAGTTCCATGGCAGTCCCTCCCGCCTGATGCATCTCCCAATAAAAATCTACGTCACCAACGGCACGCGAGCAAGGTCGGCAGCGTAAGCGACACACGGGAATACCGGAACCCCGGACCGGAACCATGAAGTTTCACGCTATGCAACGCCGGCACTGTGCGCCCGAGAAACACCCGTTTCGGTTTGTCGTCATGCGACGCTTCTTCCGGCAATCGGCCGATATTGTCGCGCGCTGACCATCCCGATAGCAGACGAGAATCTGCGGCGTGCCAGTTCGCAAGGGATGCGGTACATCATGCAACGCTCGCGCGGGGGCGGAACCAACGATTGTGCGCGGCCACCCATGCCATTCTTCTCTCGCGTAACTCCGATCTGCCTGCAGAGTGACAAGGTCGAACGGGCTCGCCAGATCAGTCAGGCGTTCGCCGCACAATGGGCCAACTTCATCCAACGGTCGCGTCTCGACCCACTTCGGCCTTTTGGACTGCGAACGTCCCAAGCTCGGTCGATCTGTGACACTTGAAAGGCCATTCATCGCCGTTTATTTCCATATGGTCCATACACTCGCCGTTGAGCCGGCGTGCGTCCGCCGAACGGCGCATCGCGGGGTAGCGCGCTGAGTAATGTGCAGAAGAAAGTCTGTGGGCAGGAAGGGCCCGAGCAACTGGTGCCCTGCTGAGCGCCAGCAAACGAGTCAGAATGATCGGGCATGCACGACGCGACCCATATGCGCCGCCGCATGCGACCAAAGGTCAATATCGGTATTCCCAGCCAACCTGTACCCTACTTCCTGGACGTGGGGTATCGTGCATTCGCGGACGACGCGCACCAGGAAATCAGGAGCCACGTCGTCACTCGCGGAAAACGATGATCCCTGACCGGCCCGGCTGGCGAGCGCCCGGCCCGGCGACAGAACACCGGGCACCAGGGCAGTGGCAGGAGAAAATCAGGCCGCGAGGCATGCCGGACTGCTCCTTTCCAGCGGACCCGGAGGATTGAACGGTGAACGACCTCGTCATCGCCTTGATCGTGTTTGCCTGTGTATTCGGCAGTGCAATGCTTGGCTTGTTTCTGCGCGCCATGCTGCCGGAGCACCACCTTAGCGAGGAATCAATCGGTGTCGTCAAGCTGGCAACTGGCCTGATCGGCACGATTGCCGCGTTAGTGCTTGGCCTGCTGATCTCGTCGGCGAAGAGTTCATTCGATACGGTGAACAGCGAGCTTGTGCGCAATGCTGCCAGCATCATTCTCCTCGATCGCGTACTGGCCAAATATGGAACGGAAACGCAGGAAGTCCGTGGCTTGATCAAGCAGAGCTACGGCAGGTCGATCCAGATACTCGCTTCCCGCGATCCTGCGGAGCTTGCAAGACTTCGTGGCTCCGAGGTACTTAAACAGATGGAAAGCCTTCAGCGCAAGCTGGAGGAACTTTCGCCGCGCACCGAGGCACAGCGTCAGCTGCAGGCGAGTGCCATCCAGATTGCCGCTGAAGTGCTGGCTGTGCGCCGGCTGGCCTTGCTGCAATCGGCGGGCTCAGTCCCCATAACGCTTCTGATAATCCTGGTGTTGTGGCTGTCCATTATCTTTGGCGCGTTCGGCACGTTCGCTTCACCCAACGGGTTCGTCATTGCAGCGTTGCTTCTGGGTGCGCTATCCGCTTCCGCGGCGATTTTTCTGATCCTGGAAATGAACACGCCGCTCGATGGGGTGATCAGCATCTCGCTTGCGCCTATGCGCGAGGCGCTCGCCATGCTCGGCCAGTAGCGGTTATAGGTGTCGTCATCGTCAACCTCAGCGACGATTTGGTAGAGGTTGACCCTATGACGACGCGATCTCGTCAGGCTTTACGGCAAGTGCGTTGGAAAGGCACCGGATACCTGGCGCATCGGTAGCATCTGCCGATGCCTGAAAGCGAGCCGGCATAGCGACCGCTTTGCGTTTCGTCTTCGGCCATTCATAGTGACCGCGTGAATGTCGCTTGATGGCCCAATTGTCGCGCGAGCCAGGGCAGCGGAATTGCCGATTGTTGCTGTAAGTGGGGAAGTTTCGCGTGCTACAGATCTGCTATAGCAGGGGTGGCAACCCATATCTGACAGGCCTTGCGCCTGTCATTCCACCCCCTGAACTATCGCCGCCCGGGAAGGCTCGGCAAAGTCATTTCGAACGGCCCAGTTCCGACCCGATCCGGACTGTCGACCTAACGGAACATTGATGGCTCTTTGCAAAGTGAAGCGGACGTTCGTCGGACGAAGCCCTTGAACAGCTGAGCGTGTGTCGGACACACCAGAGTCGAGCGAGCCAAGTTTGCACGACCTGCCTCAGACTATTCGTCATAAGCGCTCCATCTGAAGTAGCTCCAACTTTACACGACCCGGAAAGCCATAGCGGATAAGGGACTCACAGGGGGAGAGCCTAGGCAACGTCTCCAGCTTGTAAAACAATTTCATACAACCTACCCTTGATTGACCTGATGCGGGCAGAAAGGGGCAGCAGCAATTCCACGCGCGCCCATGACGTGCCCACTTATGAGCTGTGCGGTCCGAAGCCTGGCGGATTCATTGCTCTGGCGCCGGTGTTTCACTCAAGCCTCGAGGCTCCGATGTCACAGCGCTCCTTGTCTCGATTTTCTAAGGCACTCGGCCTTCTCGTCGTCGCATTGGTTTACGCGACCTCAGCCGGTGCGACATGCAGTGACACTCGAATTAAAAACATGGCTGAAGAGAAAACGATCGCGGAGATTGCAAAAAGTTGCGAGATGGATAAGGACGAGGTTTACAAAGTTTTAAACGGAAAAGCGAGCAGCATCGCGGCGGCACCGAGCGACGGAGCTAACACAGCCAGTCTTCCACCAGGGACGCCCTTGGAAGAGTGTGGATGCTGGGGAAAACTTGATTCTTCCGTTCGGCAACCACTGCCAAGATGCCGAAGTGGGTACGCCCAAACTAAGCGTTGCGGCGGCTTTTGCGCGTTTTCGGGATTCTATGAGTCGCAACGCGTATGCACTGAATGAGTCCGCGCAACCCGATTTGAAAGAGGTCTGGGAGCAAATACATCAACTAATGGTTATTGGATTTGGCTATGCGTCGTCTGTGTGTAGCATGGCGTGGGTGCGGTTACGGCATCGATCGTGAATAAGTCCAAAGCGGGGCTTGCCCTGGCGTGCCGATTGCTTCGCGTCGAGACGCCGGCGTCAGTGATTGCCTATCGGACTTTGGTCTTATTTTGGCCCTTTATTCTTTTGCGAGGTTCAACCACCACGCTGGCTCTGGAAACAAGTGGTCCGCGAAACCTGCCCTGAGTCAACGGTTCCTCTCAATCGCGCTTTCCCGCGCAAGGTTGCCGAGCAACGGCAGGACTCTACCGCTCCCGGCACCTCGGGCAAATGACCCCATGTTCATCATTGTGCTCGTTGATCGTTCTGTATCAATGCTTTTCAGAGGGAGCACGCGCGCCGCGCTCCGCATCGAAGCCCGACGACCTTCACGGGAGTCTGAGCCATGCAACGAATCGCCCGCCTGTCAGTCGGCCTCACGCTCGTCTCGCTCGGCTGTGCGGCAGCGGCCCAGCAGCCGATCATCTATCCGGCGAGAGGGCAGAGTCCGGCGCAGCAGCAAACCGACACCGCCGAATGCCGCTCGTGGGCGCAGCAGACCACCGGCGTCGATCCGGTCGCGCTAGCCGAGCAGATGTCGAGCGCCCCGCCACAGCCGGAGCGGCGCGGCGGCCTCTTTCGCGGGGCCGGGGGCGGCGCGCTGTTCGGCACACTGATCGGCGGCGCGGCCGGCGGCCACTGGGGCGAGGGCGCGGGTATCGGCGCGCTCGTCGGCACGATGGGCATGGGCATGCGAATGCGGCGCGAGCAGCAGCAAATGGAAATGCAGCAAACGGGCATGCATCAGCAGGCCTCGGGCCAGCTTGCGACCTACAACCGAGCCGTCGCGGCGTGCATGACCGGCCGCGGCTACACCGTCGAGTAGACAGGGCGCCGGCCTCGCCCGCGCACCAGCTGCGGAGCGCGCGCTCACGAGACGGTCCGCGACAAAAAGGAGGTCACACCATGCCGAAGCCTTTGCGGGCCACCGCCCTTGCGATCCTCGTCGGCCTGGCGCCGTCGCTGGGGCTCGGGGCGGACTTCGACGGCAGCAAGCCGCTCCTCTGCGCAACGATCGACGCGCACTTCTGCGACATCGGCGAGGTGTGCTTCCGAACGCTGCCCGGGATCCTGGGCGCGCCGGATTTCGTCCATATCAACTTCGCGAAGAAGACCATCGTTGGGTCGTCGCAACGCTCGACCGCGATCCGGTACATGGAAAGCGGCGAAGGCCAGTTGCTCATGCAAGGCACCGAACTCGGCTACGGGTGGACCATCGCGCTCGACACTAAGTCGGGCGGCATGTCCGTGACGCTCGTCAACCGCGACGACGTGTTCGTGTTGTTCGGGACCTGCACGCCGTCGTAGCTCGCAGCGGCGACGCCGGTGTGCCGCGCCCCGCGAACCGTGGGTCATCGCCTGATTGCGTCCTGTCAGAGCGCGCACATCGCCCGGCTCCCGGCGGGGCGCTCAAAGGTTTTTTCGACGTTACGAAACGCAAGCCGTAAATGGTCCTTCGTCACCTCGCGTTCGTTCTTGTCGACTGCGATCATTGCAAACTCAAAGATCATCCGATTCCCCCCAAAACCAGTGCGAGCGGATCCGGGAAAACGCCGCACGCCGTCGACTCGAGTGAGGCGTTGGACAGTGAGCGCTTTGGCTTAAAGCACGACCCGCCTCGGATAGAACGTCCGCCATTGACAGCGACCGTTCGCCTAGGCACGCCGACGAGTCATCGGGTTCCCTTACCCTCATTCACACAAAGGGTTGGCCCTGACCCACTAGTCGAAGGTCCGGCGGAAAGGACTCTCCAGCGGTTCTAGACGCGCTTGAATATGCGCATCCGACGAGGAAAAGTCTACAATTCGATTGCCGAACGTCGTGGCCGCTGGTCATCAACGTCGGGGTGCTCATTTTTCGCCGCACTTTGATCGATCAGCGATCTTTTCGAGTCTCTCCCACCCAGTTTTGCTATCCACCTGAAGGAGAAGAGATGAAATCCATGAAGACCTACGTTGCCACAGCGATCGCCGTCAGCGCTATTGTTGCGATCGTGCCCGTTGTTAATGCACAAGAGACGACTGCGGCAGCTTCAGCAACAGCTCCCTCTCGTTCGTCGATTAGAGCAGCAAATAGGGAGTTGGCGAAGCGAGTTCAGACGGCGTTGTACAAACAAAAGGGCTTGGCGACGACTGATCTTCACGCCATCGCTCGTAGCGGCAAGATCACGCTTGTAGGAATGGTTGCAGATCAGGCGCAGATAGATCTCGCAGGGAAAGTTGCTGAGAGTGTTCCTGGAGTTACGTCGGTCAAGAACAATTTGACAGTGGAAGAAGAAGGAAATTAATGTTTGAGTCCAACCGCATCCTTTGACTGCACTGGCGCGCCTTGAGAACAAGAATGTTACGTTCTCAACGGCGACGCCTTTGCCGGGGAAAGCACTTGCATGGCTGAGTGAAGACCGTGCTCCGCTCGATATTGGCCCGGTGTCGAATCGCGTGCAAACGGGCAGGTTCAATGACAAGCGGGTTGAATATCTGTATTCGCGAGGATGAATGGCCGAAGGCATCCGAACGCGGTCCGATGCTGAACTTGCAACATCGAATGGCTGTCGCCTGTCCTCGATCGATGGTTCGCGACCAAAGGTGTGTGAAAACGCGAAATCACCCGGTATTAGGGTGTCGCTTCACCCTTCCCGAGTCGTCACCAAGCCAACACAACGCGATCTGAAGGTCGAGTTTTTCGATCGGCCCGCTTGACGTTGGTTTTCACACACCCTCGACTCAATACCGCCACGCGGTACGAAGCCAAGTTAATGGCCGCTTCGTGAGCCGAACCGTCGCTCGAATGGCGACATCACCGACGCAGCCAACGACAGCTACTGGCCGAGGTTATGTGGAAACGGGCGAAGGTGTGCCTCCATTGAATCCTCGCGCACGCCCAAGCGTAGGGCTTACAACTCCCGGGCTGCGTTGCGCAAAATTTCCTGGAGCGCGTTGGGCAATCGGTGGAAGCTATACGACTTCCTCTAGTCGCAACTGTAGAGGAACTCGATTGGCTTCCAGAAAATTACCCAAATAACTTCCACTTTGGTCCGTTTCAGACGTCAAAAGCCGCTTCCTTCACACGGTCTATTACTCAAATAACTTCCGAGATCGACAAGTTTCAACCATAAACCTTCCATCGTTGCAGCCTATAGTCAGCTGACACTGCAGACGTCCAGCGTGAGCCGCACGACGGCGGCGAGACAATGACGTCCCACTCGAGCGTCTCAAGATCGGCCATTGCTGACGTTGGCGTGTCGGCCAGTGTGAGGCAGCTGATAGGCGCTTTGCCGCCGTTCGCGCCGTCGAAGCCTCGAATGTCAGGTGCCGATGCGAGTGAACGAGTACTCACGACCCAATATGTCCGTTCGATTGGGTTTGACGCTACCGTCAGCTTTCTGGCGGCGGATTCAACCGATCGATGCAACACAATGATCGCTGCGTGAGCAGCGGGAGTGTTGCAAATGAAACAGCGACGCCGGATCTATTACAGCGAAACGCAGAAGGCGCTGATGTGGGAACGTTGGCGCAAAGGCGAATCTTTGCAGAAGATTGCTCAGCTTTTCGACCGAAACCACTCGTCGGTGCAGGGAATTCTCGCTGAAACAGGTGGCATCCAACCATTACAACGGCATCGATCGAGATCGGCACTGACTTTGGAGGAGCGCGAGGAGATTTCGCGAGGGCTTGTAGCGGATGATTCTATCCAGACAATTGCGAAGCGGCTTTCCCGGGCACCGTCCACCATCTGCCGTGAGATCAGGCGTAACAGTGGACCAGAAGGCTATCGGGCAAGCCGCGTCGATCAGCTCGTATGGGATCGCGCGCAGCGCCCCAAAGCATGTAAACTCGTTCAGCACCGGATGCTGGCGAACATCGTCGCCGGCAAGCTCCAGTTGCAGTGGTCACCCCAGCAGATTGCCGGATGGCTCAAGCGGGCGTATCCAGATGACGAGGACTACCACGTGTCTCACGAGACCATCTATCGCAGTCTCTTCATACAGGCACGTGGCGCCCTGAAGAAAGAGTTACTGGAGCACTTGCGGCGCACCCGCACCATGCGCCGTTCTCGTCACCACACCCAGAAGACAGGCGATCACGGCAGGATTCGTGACACGGTACCGATCAGCGAACGCCCCGCTAGCGTGGAGGACCGCGCGGTGCCGGGCCACTGGGAAGGTGATCTCCTGTGCGGTAGTTCCAGCAGCCAGATTGCGACCCTCGTCGAGCGTCAAACCCGCTATGTCATGCTCGTCAAGATAGCGAATAAGAACAGCGAGACGGTCATCAACGCACTCGTCAAACACGCCTGCAAGCTGCCGCAGGAACTCTATAAATCCCTGACATGGGATCGGGGAACCGAGATGGCCGCGCACAAACGATTTACCGTGGATACGGATATACAGGTCTATTTCTGTGATCCCCAGCATCCATGGCAGCGCGGATCAAATGAAAATACAAACGGGCTCTTAAGGCAGTACTTTCCCAAGGGTACCGATCTATCGGTGTACTCGCAGGCTAAACTCAACGCTGTGGCTCGACGGCTGAACGAGCGACCAAGAAAGACCCTCGGTTACGAAACGCCAGCCGAGCGATTCCAGCAAACTATTGCGTCGATCGGTTGAATCCGCCGGGTCGAGCAGCCGTCCGTGGTCGCCAGACAACGGATCCGAGAAGCGTTACGGGTTTTAGCGGATCGGGCTGATCACTACCCGACTGGCACCGGGGGGCATTTCTTGACCGGCGCCAGCAGCGCTCTCCCCATTTCTAGTGGAATACAACGCCGGTGGTGCCATAGCCGCCAGGCGCGTGCCTTCGCGGCCTGGACGAGGCTGTTGACGGCCTCGACGTGGCCGTTATGCAGGTGCACGGCGCCGAAGGTCTTGAGCGCGCTGCTCCAGTGGGTCAAGAGGGTCACGGCAAGCTGAGCGGGTGCCGCGGCCCATTTCGCTGCGCAGGCAAGTGTGCGAGCTTGCATACTCAAAGTGGCGCTTTCCGGCCACTCGCCTATCACTGAAACTCAATGCGCTCGGAAGTGATCACGATGCTGTCCGACATGTCTTCGCGGGGTATGTTTCTCATCGGCGTCGCCTCGTTGGCGCTTCCGGCTGTGCTGGCATTGGCTGCGAAGGCGCTTTTCGGTTGGCGCTATGGAAACACCGTCGAACGCCACATGAATCAGCGGGGCAGCGGTCTTTCCAATGACGCGGTGGTCGCCAGCACACAGGAGGAATCGGGGCCGGCTCGCCAGTCGCTTACCTTGCGTCAGGTCGAGGCGCCGGCGCCCAGCACTTCCATCGCCGACGACCGTCGTCGCGAGGCGCTACAAACCGCCATCCGAGTGCGATGGACATTCGCCGTGGCTGGATGCGTCCAGATGGCATCGACCGCGATGGTGATGCACGGGATTCTCTCCGGCAGCTCGGCAGCGCTGGTGTATCCGCCTGTGCTGACGGCCTACTTGACGATGCTTCCGGGGGCAGTGCTGCTCGCCGCCTTCGCCGTGCGGGAAACACGTTCGCGGGTGGCTTTTCTGGCCACCTATTTGATCGTGGGTGTCGGCGTGTTCGTCCTCGGGCCTGATCACATCCTGGCGAACGGTCCCAACGTCGTGATTTCGCACTTGCGAATCGCCCTAAGGAATTCGGTGATGCCTTTGCTTGGCGTGGCCCTGCTCATGGCGCGCCGGCTGCGACCCATTCTGCTGGCGGTGGCCGCGTACGGCGTCTATTTGCTGATCGGGACGGCGGTGTTCGGATTCTTTTTTGGCAGGGAGGTGATGAACACAGATCCAAGCCTCATTCCGGCGTCGGCCCTGTGGTTGGGGCTTGCCAATCTCTGCTTTGGGGCGGCCGTGCTCTTCTGGCTCCTGCGCCAGCATCGGCCTATCGTGCCGATCGTGGCCCTCTTGGCGGTGATCGTCATTGTTGCCTGGGCTGTCGATCGCTGGCTTTCCCTGAGCTTCCCGCTGGGGCAACTTGCGCTCGGTAGCGCGTCGAACGTGCTGCAATGGTACGTGTTGTGGCTGATCTTTCAAGGCTTCATCCGGCTGCAGGAGCAGCGCGTCATTCCGAGCGAGATTCTTCACTGGGACCTTTGCTGGCTGTTCCTGGCTCTGGTCACGAAGCCAGACATCGGCGTCTTCCTGAGCCTTCCCGACGCCGACCTCTTGAACTCGATTGGTCAGGGCCAGCTGTTGGCTCTCGCTCCCTTCGCGTGCAACGTCCTCGTCCTGCACACGGCGCTTCACCATCACCGCAGAGTTCACCCAGATCGACCGGGCCGAAGATTGCTCCTGCTGCGCGTGTTCGGCGACACGGCGAGGCGGGTGCGCCTCGTGGACATGCTCGGTGAGGCGTGGAGGCGCGCCGGTCGCGTAGACTACATTGCGGGCACGGATCTGGCGCAGCGGCACGTTGCCGCTCGTGCCCTGGAAGCGTTCGTCCGGGGGCGGCTCCAGACCCTTTTCCTGAAGTCGCGGGACGAAGTCGATGAAGGTGTGGGCTCCCTGCGCGAGCGCCGCGAAATGGATCTTCGCTACCCGATCAACGAGTTGTACTGCTATGCCGATGCATGGCAATACGCGGTGCGGAGTCTCGCGCCCGAGTCGGATGCCGTTCTCATGGATCTGCGCGGCTTCACGTCGCAAAATCTAGGTTGCGTCTTCGAGCTGGGTGTACTGGTTCAGACCGTGCCGCTCAAGCGGATCATCCTGCTGACAGATTGGACGACTGATATGCGCGCGCTGTCCGACGCGATGCAGAGCGCATGGCAAGTTGCGCCGGCGGGCAGCGTCAACATCCACCTTGCACAGCCGACGGTGATCGTCATTCCGTTCACCGGAAAGACTCAGGCAGATAGAGAACTACTCGAGTCCTGGCTCTTTTCGATCGTGTTCGGAGCGACTGCCACATCCGAATTGCCTTTCAGTCGAACGTGACGGCACGGTCGGTCGCACAAGGTGATCGCCAGGCAGCTTGGGCTTTCGCCGACCACGGTGCGTAATGTCCTGCAGCACGTTTACGCCAAACCCGGGATTGGTGACAAATCTTAGCTTGCCGTGCTCGACCTTACGCTCAGATGGGGCGCGAAAATTGTGTGACCGGCTCCTATCGGAGTACAGCGGTCGCATGAATGACCGGACCGAAGGAACGACCAGCGGCAGCTATTGGCCGTTCTGCGACAACCGGGTAGCCACTATCATCTCGCCGCTTTCACTGCGCCGCACAATGGCAAATCAACCGCGGAGTGCAGATGCCCATCTTTTTCTGCCCTATCCTGTGGTCTGGCGTCAGAAGGACCCTTCGATGAGGTGTGCGTCATGGTCGACAAAATCGACGATCTGCCGGTTATGGTGTACGACTGGAAGGACGAAAGAATTCGGCAGATTGCGGAGAATATCTGGCATGCCCAGATGGCAGGCTGGCCGGCGATTCTGACATATGTTCGCCGGCCAAAGAAGTATCTCATCAGGGGAAAATCGCTGCGCGGCATTCCAAACATCGAGAGCCGCGACGAATATCCGTTTGCAAGCACGCTGGAAAATGAGGGGAGCGTGTGGGTTGGTCACGCACCTGGAGAGCAGCAGGACGAGCAAGGTAAATTGATCAGCGCGTTTTATGGTCGCCACGGCGCCTATAGGAGGGGCACCACTTTCAAATTTCGTGTAAGCGTTATCAACTTTCCAACATCGAGGTGACGAGCGGCAAAGTATGTCGCTCGCAGTTCACCTATGCCAAAGGCATAAAGCGACCCACTTCGGCCGAGCGACTCAACGCGACGATAACGGCGGCTTCCAGCGTTCAACGGCCGCTCGCGAATTGGCCGAGTACCGGACACGCGAGTACGCCCGTCGCGAAACCAAAGTCCTTGCGGGCCAGCCCTGCTGCATCTGCAAACGGAGGGGTCTCCCCGCGGCAACAATCGGCGCGATTGTGAACATTGGCGTGAGCGTGGTTTCTGAACCTTTTTATCCCTTGCATGCCGCTTCCAATGGCAGCGGGAACCGACGAGTGACTAGCTAAGTGCTGGCTGCTGAGACGGAACGGTTACTCTTCGATTTTGAGCCGCAACCATCGATCGGTACCGTGGTCGATCTGCACGATGCGGACCACGTGCTCCAAGGAGAACTACGTCTGACGTCTGTTCCTGAGAGCGGAGAAACGAGTGGCGGATTGCGGCTCGCATTAGTCTGCATGTGCTGTCGGTGGCGCCCTATAACAAACAAGCTACAAGTTCAACGCGAACGCATATGACTTGGGGCGGCTTCGAGGAGAAAACCCATGCTACCGATTGGATCCCTGGCCGACGCAGAGGCCGAGCTTGCTGCCACCTTCCGGGGGCAGATTCTGAAACCCATGGACGCCGGTTATGAAGATGCGAGAAGGGTTCACAACGGCCTGGTCGACAAGCGCCCCGCCTTGATCGCCAGATGTCACGGCGTGGCCGACGTTGTCGGAGCCCTCGATGTCACCCGCAGGCTCGGCCTTGAGGTTGCAGTTCGCGGCGGCGGGCACAACGTGGCGGGACGGGCGACGATTGATGATGGGGTGGTGGTCGATCTCTCGTCGATGAAAGGCATCCACGTCGATCCAGAAAGCAGAACAGTCTGGGCGCAAGGCGGCGTTACCTGGGGCGAGCTCAATCGCGAGACGCAGTTGCATGGCCTGGCCGTCACCGGTGGCGTCGTCTCAAGCACGGGCATTGCCGGGCTTACTCTCGGGGGCGGGGTGGGCTGGCTGATGGGCAAATACGGCCTGGCACTCGATAATCTGCGAGCGGTGGATCTCGTCACAGCCGACGGCAAGGTGTTGCGGGCGAGCAAGGACCGGGAGCCTGAGCTGTTCTGGGCTCTTCGAGGCGGCGGCGGAAACTTCGGGGTCGCCACGAGCTTCGAGTATGAACTTCACCCGGTTGGACCGACCATTATGGGCGGCCCGATCGTCCACCCGATCGAACGCGCGCGCGCCCTGCTGGAATTTTTCCGCGACATTGCGCCATCGCTATCGGATGAGCAGACGTTGTACGCAACACTGACGCATGCGCCGGACGGGTCCGGCAAGGAAGTGGCTGCCTTGGTCGCTAGCCATTGTGGGTCGTTGGAAGACGCCGAAAGAGCCATGCGGCCGCTGAAACAGTTCGCGCATCCTATCGTGGATGCCGTTGGGCCGATACCTTACTGCCAGCTCAACAGGATGCTTGACGCCAATTTCCCGAAGGGCGCTCTTAACTATTGGAAGTCCAGCTTCCTCACAGAGCTGAGTGACGCTGCGATTGATGCCATGATCAGATGCTTCGCGCGATGCCCGACGACGAAGGGTCAACTGCTTCTCGAACATTTCCACGGCGCGGTCACCCGTGTAGATGTTAGCGATACCGCGTTCCCGCACCGCCGCGAGGGCTATAACTTCCTGGTGCTCGCTCAATGGATGCAACCGGAGGAGTCCCGCGCATGCGTCGCGTGGGCTCGCGAAACGTACGAAGAGATGCAGCCTTTCTTTGCGGCGGGTCGCTATGTCAACTATCTGGACGACGATGACACGGGCGAGCCCATTGCAGCATACGGTCCCAATTACCGACGGCTTCAGCAGATCAAGGCCAGGTACGATCCGACAAACTTCTTCCACATGAATCAGAACATCCGGCCGCTGGCCTGATGGGGGGCGTGGCGGGCAAAGCGGAGGAAAGCATGGCAGACCATCATCTCAACACGAATGAGATTTCGCGAACTGTCGCAGATCTGCCTGGCCCACCCGGCTTGCCCCTGCTGGGAAACCTGTTTCAGATGGCGCCCGCAAAACTCCACTTGACCCTGGAGCGATGGGCCAGGCAGTACGGTTCACCGTTCAGGGTCCAACTCGGCACAATTCCGATAACAGTCTGGACGGAGGCGGACCTGTTTCAGACTGTCATGCGCGAGCGTCCGAGCCTGTACCGGCGTTTTTCGCCGATAGAATCCGCAATGACAGAACTTGGCGGAAACGGGCTCTTCTCTGCCGAAGGCCCGGCTTGGGAACCGCAGCGCCGGCTAATCATGCGTGCGCTGTCCTTTTCCAATATCAAGGCGTTCTATCCGGCGCTATCGTCGATTACCCAGCGTTTCCTCGTTCGCCTCCAGAGCGCCGCAAAGGAGAATAGAACGCTAGAAATGGCGGACGAACTTAAGCGCTATACCGTGGACGTGACAAGCACGCTCGCCTTCGGCGAGGATCCGCATACGCTCGAGCAGGAGCGCGGTGTGATACAGGAACAGCTGGCGCTGATACTGCCGGCGCTCATGAGACGTGTCACAGCGCTATTTCCATACTGGCGCTATGTCTCGCTACCGGAAGACCGGCGGCTCGCGCGTGCAATGGTGGAAGTGCATGGTTACATTAAAAAAATGATTGAACGAGCACAGGACCGTATGCGACAGTCCCCTGATTCACCGCCGCACAATCTGCTCGAAGCCATGCTTGCGGCGCGCAATGAGCCCGATTCAACGGTAACCGACGAACTGGTCTCGGCCAACGTCCTGACGCTGCTGGTCGCGGGCGAAGATACGACGGCAAATTCAATTGCCTGGGCGCTAATGTACATTGCTGCGGATTTACCTTTGCAGCATCGGCTCTTCGAACAATCATCTGCAGCACTCGGTGGGTCCCCGGTCTGTCCGGACTACGATGCATTAAAGCACCTCGATCTTTGTGAGGCGGTGTGCAGCGAGGCCCTACGACTGCGGCCCGTTGCAGCGATACAGACGTTCGAGCCGCTATCCGATGTGTGCTTGGATGGCGTTGCCATACCTGCGGGAACGCGCATGTTCTTCCTAACGCGCCCGAGCATGCTGGACCCGCAGAATTTCGTGCATCCGGAGGTATTCAACCCTGACCGCTGGAAGCATCCCCGGGATCCGTCTGACGGTGCGCATGAACAGAAGGCTTACCTGACATTCGGCGCGGGCCCACGAGTTTGTCCGGGCCGCTATCTGGCAGGCGTCGAGATGAGACTCGTGATATCAATGTTGATGAAGCATTTCAGAGTCGAACTGGCAATCGACCCGGAGGAAATTGAAGAGATTTCTGCCTTTACGATGGTGCCGAACAGAATGCCAGTGAAGCTTCACCCCGTCACCTGAGTTGCCGACGGCTGACAGAGATCGGCTGAATCATGCCTCGGCTCACGCCACGTACTCCAAACCGTTGGACCTAGGGCAGTTCAGACTCACGAAGCTCGATGAGGGAAAATCTGGCATCGCAAACCTGCGATTCATCTAGTTGCTGGACTGAAGTCAGCAAAGCCCGTCAAGGCCGTCGGCGAATGGTCGCGCCAGCGGCTGCTAAGGCCGAATCGTGCGCGTACCTCGTCCGTCAGGTTCCGGAGTAATGCGGCCATTCCAACGGCAAGTTTCCCCGCTCGCCGAACGTCTGGATGTGGCCGGTAGTACCCGTTCAGACCAGATGCCAGTGAGCAGCCATTGAGGATCTCAACGACCGCTTCGCAGAGCGTTCTCGAATTGGTACTACCGGCCAACAGCCGCCGTTCAACGGGAGCATCACAACGACCGCTGTCGGTGGGCGGCCGGTGCGTTCTGTCATTGCGTTGGCAATGCGCCAGTTCTGGATGCTCGAGACCATCGAAACGGCGATGATATGAGTTTGCTGTTCTGACCAGAAAGCAATGTCAGGGCTTGCGCCTTGCCACGCTTGGTGCGAAGCGGCACGTTGCCAACGGGAGAACGGCCAGAACGGCTCCGCCAAGGAATGTGGCAGAGGCGCCATGCCGATCCCACAACCAGCCGACGATGACGCTCGCAAGCAGCATGCAGATTCCGCCCGCAAGATTGAAAACGCCGAGCGCCGTGCCTCTTAGCGATTGCGGGGCCGTTTCCGCGACCATCGCGGCGAGTATGCCTTGCGTGAAGCCCATATGCAGGCCCCACAGCGCGATGCCGATAAGAACGGCGATGATCGATGCACTCGCGCCCAATACCAGGTCCGCCGCGATCAGCATGACGATTCCGAGCGCAAGCAGAACGCGGCGGTCGCTTCGATCGGAGACGACTCCGGCGGGATCCGCACTGAGCGCGTAGGCGAGACTCATGACGACCATGACGCCGGGAATCCAGCCGATATTGATGCCCGTCTGCTGCGCGCGCAGGACTAGAAATGCCTCGCTGAACCGCGTGAGCGTGAAGGCAGCGCCCATCGCTACGACGAACCATTAGCGGCCCGAAAATTCCCGCAACGCCGCCCAGCGCAGCGGCGACTGGAAGCGGCGAGACTCGTGTTCGTGCGCGGGCTCCTCGATGCCGAACACGATCACGCCGAAGGCGATCACCACGGGCACGACAGCAAACCAGAGGACCGTACGAATGTGATCCGAGAACAGGAGCATCAGTCCGATTGCGACAAGCGGTCCGGCGAACGCACCGATCGTATCCATCGATTGTCTGAGGCCGAAGCACGCGCCTCGAATCTCCGGCGGCGCGACATCGGCGACGAGCGCGTCACGTGGCGCACTGCGAATGCCTTTGCCAGACCTGTCGATGAGGCGCGCTGCCACGACGACCGCAGGCGTAGCTGCCAGGGGAAAAAGCGGTTTGGAAAGCGCGGCCAGTCCATAGCCGAGCAACAGCAGCGGCTTGCGCCTGCCAAGCCAGTCGCTCACGGGGCCCGAGAAGATCCTCACGATCATCGCCGTCGCCTCGGCAGCCCCTTCGAGCACGCCAAGCGCACTCATGCTCATGCCCATCGTGGTGACAAGAAATATGGGTAGCAGTGCGTGAATGAGTTCAGACGATAGATCCATGAAAAGGCTGACGAGTCCCAGCATTCGCACAGCGCGAGGAACAGGAATGCGTGCGTCGGAGCGAGTCTCAGATCTCATCGTTTTCTATCTCAAATGCCGCGTCGCAGATATCGGTACTCGTCCCACGTAAGGGCGATGACAACCATGTCCAGTGCCGTCACCAGCAGTAGCCAGATTGAATGGGTGTATGTGTAACGATAGCCCTAACAGCGCGAAGACAACGATCGAGACGGGAAAGTACCAGAGCCTCTCGCGCAGCAGGCCGGCCACGAGCCAAAGCTTGATCACCCCGTGACTCATCAGATAGAGTCCGGCGAATCGCTGGGAGTCAACGGACAGGTGCTGCACGATGTGAAGAAGGACGTTTGCTACCGGATCGTGCGGATCTTCAGCGAACTCATCCCGGGTGACCCACAGCGCCAGCACCAGGAAATACCGTTGCGGCACCAGGCAGGTGGCGACGCCGGCCACCATTTCCGCAAGCGCAAAGATTGCCTTGAGCCCCAGGCCCAATTCGAAGATCCGGTGCAGGCTCTTCTCATTCGGGAGCCACCGCGTAGCCGACTCACGCATTCGCGGTCCCCGGTTCTGCGATTTCGTCGCGTTTGCCGGAAGCTCGTTGCACGGCTGTGGTCGAAATGGACCACACCTGGTGACCGGGCATCTATTCGGTAGCCGCCATCACCGATGCACCGCCCCTATCGGGCTGTGGTCGGGCAGGAGCAGACGATCGACATCCCTCTCCGAAACGTCCGCGACTTCTCGTCGATACGTGTAACCCGTTCTGGGCGGGCCAAACATAAACTTCTGACATCTCATTTTCGGGAAAGCGAATGTTTCGTTTCTTGAATTCGGGAAATAGAACAATGAATTGTATTCCATCAATCTTAGGTTTTGATTAAGAGGTGGACGCATTTCATGGTATTTGATGTATATTTTTATATTTCGGCAAGCATTACGTGAATCATTCGATAAGATCATTAAAGAAGGCATTATTTCTTGTTGCAATGTCTTATCTAGTCAATGAACGGATCAGGTGCCAGGCGTTTTCCCTGACCTTCGATGTTCTTTCCGCCGCGTTTTTCTCTGCTCACTGAAATTCACGCTTTCTACTTCATAACCTAGCCTTACAGAGCCGCGAGACCAAGGCGAAGTACAGCATGTCAATGTCTACACGGTAACTTGACCGCAGGCTGTTCCCAGTCGAGCACCACTTTCCGCAATTCCACCAACGATATAAATGAATGCGGCAATGCCGCATAAGTTCTGTTGTCGACGTGCTTGCATCGCTTCTCATTGTTATTCAGCGTCTTAAACGGGAATCCAACATTACGAAAATATCGACAAGCAAGTGAATGAATATTTCGTTATCCATACATTCATTCGTATCTCTCTATATAAACCATCAAATTATTTTCTGTGCATTCTTTCCACTCCTTCCTCATCCTTACCACCGGAACGAAGCATTGCACACAGCACTCAAGCGTTTCTCTCACCTGTTTTGCTGCTCAAAGGAGCCGACTGATGAAAAAACCGTTACTGGCCGTTCTACTCGTGGCGACGGCCGTGCTTGCAGCGTGCGGAGGAGGAGACAACTCCACTTCGACGCCGACTTCATCGACACCCGCCCCCGCGCCGTCCAAGCTGTTGACGACCATCGCCGTGCCAAATTCCACGACGCCGGCGTTCAGTTTCGATATCGGCTACACGGAAGCAGGCAGGTACTATCTGGCGGACCGAAACAACAAATCCGTCGACGTCGTCGATACGAAATCGAACACGCTGATCGCGCAAATTACGGGAGGTTTTACGGGCGCAGGCGCGAGCACGGATGCGTCCGGGCCCGACGGCATCGTCGGTGTGACGGGAACGAACACGCTGTATGTGGGCGACGTCGATTCGGTGAAAATCGTCGATACGGCCGCGATGAAAACGGTCAAGACGATTCCGATCAGTGCGTCAGGTTCGCGCGTCGACGAAGGCTGTTATGATCCCGACGATCATCTCATCATGTTCGCAAGCCCGGGCGAGACGCCGCCGTACGTCACGTTCATCTCGACGACGACGCAAGCAGTCATATCGAAGCTGACCTTCACCGGCTCATCGGGACTGGAAGCTTGCACGTATGACGCGGCGTCGAAGAGTTTCCTCATCAACAACGACGGAACGACGGCTAATCCGACGGGCGAACTCGACGTCATCACAGCCAGTTCCGTCACATCGGGTACGCCTGCTGTCAGCAAGGCATTTTCACTCGGCAAATGCGAGCCGTCTGGCATTGCACTCGGGCCTAACAGCGATGTGCTGATCGGCTGCGATCCGTCCGCGGGTAATCCGCTGATCACGTTGATTCTCGACCGCAACACGGGGGCCCAACTTGCGTCGATACCCTTTGGCGGAACGGACCAGGTCGCATACGATCCCGGCTCGAATCGCTATTTCCTGCCGGCGCGCCATTGGGTGACGAGCGGAACGGCGGCGGCATCGGGCTTCACACCCCAGATGGGCGTGATCGACGGCGCGACGCGCAAGCTGCTCTATACCGTCGCGGTAGGCACCGGCGCGCACTCGGTTGCAATCGACAGCGGCCTCGGCCAGGTCTATGTGCCGTTCCAGCCAGGCGCCGCCGCGTTTCCGAACGGCGGAATCTCGGTCTTCGCGACGAAGTAGTCGAGTCCTCACGTAGACGGTCTCTGCACGAGATTCCGGTCGTCGTAGTGTTCAGCCAGTGGACAAGAAATTGTGCGCTGGCTTTTTCGCTTCATTGACATATGACTGGTTGACTGTCGCGGCGTTATACCGCGCAGCGTCGGCGCGCAGTGTAGTCCGTCCGAAAGGTTGTCCAGCGACAATGGGGCAGGCATCGCTGCTCATACGCCGAGCAAGGTGTTGCAGCCGCCTTTTCCAAGTCGGTCTTTCCAACACCTCGATTTCTGGAGCATTTGTCATGGACATGCAGCAACTGGTTTCTGAATTTCTCGCGTCGGAACATGGGAGTCAGGCAACCCAGGCACTAGCCGATCAAGGTATCAATGCCGATGACGCCCAGCAGATGCTGGGACAGGTGGCCGAGACGGCGCATGCTCATGTCGAGGAGCAGGGTGCCGGCCTGCTGGGCGAGCATCCGGGCAAGAGCTTCTTTGCGGCGTTTGCCGCTGGGCTGGTCAAGGGCGATGGCGTTTTCAAATCGCTCGAAGAAGGCGGAGAAGGCGTTCTGACCGGTCGCGTGGCCGAATCGCTGGCGGCACGTATGGGCATCGATCCATCGACTGCATCGACGATCGCGGCCGCCGCTACGCCTTATGTGGTTGCGTTTCTCAAGGAAAGGCTCGGCTGAATCGTTGCGCCTCGCGGCCTGATGTCCGTCGACCGGGTTCATCGCGGGGCGCTGTTTGCGTCCGCTCGTCAGCGAGCGGGCGCTCGAATCACATGAGACATACGAAGCTAGAAAGCACGGTTCGCTATCTCGGCATCGAGGTCGACGATGCCCTTGAAATGGCGGAGCAAACTGAGGTTTGATGCGCCCAGCGAGCGGTCGCTTGCCGGGGCCAAATATCTGCCGTTCGACGGCATTGCATAGATTGCGACAATCAACGGCGACATCCAAAGACTGAGTAGGTGCTCCCATTGCCGCTTAGTGAAGAACTATTCCACCATCGGCAACTGCGATCCGTGAGCGATCCTAATTCGCATGCTGGAATAGGGATGCTGGCGGTTGAGAACCGGATCAACCGTTGTTCATCTTCTCCAGCAATCGAAACCCTTCGCGCCAATTGCCCAAGTTGCTGTCGGCGTTGAGATGTCCCTGTGCGCCAACTTCGACGAGTTCGCTGCCCCAGGCAGTTGCGTAGGCGCGTGCGTGGTCCACGCTGCCATACGGATCGTTGGTGCTGGATACGACCACCGTGGGAAACGGCAACCACTCCGATGGCAGGGGTGCGAATCCGCTCGCGGCTACTCGGGGAAATGCCGGTGATGCCGGGTCCGGCACGGCCACAAGCAGCGCGCCACGAATCTCCCGCGCATACCGGGTAGCCCAATGGACCGCGGCCAGACATCCGAGGCTGTGCGCCACTATGAAAGTCTCCCTCCCATTTGCCGCTAGCTGCCGTTCTATGGCCGATACCCAGTCATCGCACACGACGTAATCCCAATCCTCGACCACGAGGCGTTGCCAATCCGGATGCGCGGCCTGCCATATGCTCTGCCAGTGCAAAGGGCCGGAGTTGCCGATGCCAGGAACAACAAGAACGGGGTAGTCCATCTGCCAGATCTCCATGAGTAAACGAGCATCCAGTGTAAAAGCTCGTGAATTAAGGCAACATTGCAAGCCAAATGGATTGACGGTCATGCACGAACGAATTGACGGAAATCGAGGGTACTCACAAATGAAAGCTAAGCCGGTAACGTTGGACAGACTCGACTGGCGAATCCTGGAGGCGCTTCAGTGCAATGCACGCGTCACTAACACGGAACTCGGGAAGCAGATCGGGCTTTCTCAGCCGGCTGTCACCGCCCGCATCAGGAGACTCGAGGAGCTTGGGGTTATCGAGGGCTACGCGGCGCGGATAAATCCCGGCCTCGTCGGTCGGGGCATCAGCGCGATCGTGCGAATTCGCACCACCCACGCTGAAATAAAGCGTTGTCTGAGCGCCTTCGAAGCGATGCCTGAGATCGTCGAGGCGCACCGGATCACCGGCGAAGACTGCTTCATCGTTCGGATGGTGGTTGAAGAGATGGCCCAACTCGAAACCGCGATCGACGCGCTTGCCAGATTCGGGCCCGTGACCACTTCTGTCGTGCTAGCGAGCTATCCGCCGAAGGCGATCCTCGGATCACAGATTTGACAGGCTGCTTTCTAGAAATCTGGATGACCGCTCGAGGTCGTTCACTGCCTTTGCGAAACGGGCATCGCTGCCATTCGCACGAACTGCGTGTCGGTTGGCGGCTTAGCGACGCATTACGGCCGCTGACCAGCCCACCCATCAACGTCCGCAATGGCCGACGTGCGACTCAAGTCGGTGCCTGAAGGTCGCTGTTTAAGTGTACAGGCCGCCTGCGTGACCTTGTGACCGCGGCGGAGAACGATAGCAAGTGTACGGACCCAGTAATTCGAAGCGAGGCAGCGCACCGGCACCGCCGGGTCGCGTATCGGCAACGCGCACCGTCGAGTCCCGTTACACCAGCCGATTGGCGGTACGCTTCGGCCTGATCTGCTATCAGTGTGAGTGCGGCCGACCACGCAAGCACGTCGAGTTGCTGGTCGATCTCGGCGTCAGTCTGACGCGCGGCTATCTCACATACTTCCGGTGACGGATAGCGCAGCCGCGTCCCTCCCGCGAGCGCCTGAACCTGCGCTCAACGAGCGACCTCGGTGATTATGATAATACCGTATATACGGTTTATAAAAAGCCGCGTCTGCCGGGGCTCGAATGCCTCTGAAGCCGGCTCATCTGCGCGAGTAAGACAGCAACCGGTTAGGCCATCTCCAAAAGGTTCATGGCTCCAAGACACCGTCGTGTCCGACTCCCGCGACGGCCCGAAGCAACGGCGGGTGACGGGCCACGGTCAAGCCCGTGTAGACATCGAGGTATCGCAGCGCCATCGTCCTGGATGTGAAGCGAATTTCGAACTGATCCCGCACTCTGCTACGCGAAAGACCATCGAGTTGCGCCACTGCGCGCACTGCTTCGGCTACATCGCCCACAATGTATCCGGTCACGCCGTGCTCAACCACTTCCGCTGTCGAACCGCGATTGAACGCGATAACGGGTGTGCCACACGCCATCGCCTCTATCATCGCCAGACCGAAGGGTTCGGGCCAGTCAATGGGAAACAACAGCGCACGGGCGCCCGACAGGAACGCGGGTTTCTCGGCCTCATTTATCTCGCCGAGGAAGTCGACGTGAGGCTGCGCCAGCAGCGGCTCGATCACGCTGCGGAAATAGGCTTCGTCAGCCTTGTCCACTTTCGCGGCAATCTTGAGAAGCATACCGGCCCGGGAAGCAATTTCGATAGCCAGATCAGCGCGCTTTTCCGGACTGATCCGGCCCAAGAAGGCCAGATACATTGGCTGCACGTGCGGCAGCGGCGTCAGCAGCGACGCTGGCACCCCGTGAGGGATCGTATCAAGCCAGTTTGCGCTGGGAAGCGGCGCCCGCTGCGACTCGGAGATTGACACTACCGGTGCCTCGGAAAATACATCGAACACTGGCCGCAGTTCCGGCAAATCGAGACGGCCGTGCAATGTGGTCAAGAACGGTGTACCAAGCTGCGAGAAGACCGGGAACGGCAAGTAGCTGAGATGGAAATGCAGTATGTCAAAGTCGGGAGCTTTGCGACGAACCTGTTCAAGCATCACGAGGTGCGGCGCAAGCGGATCGCAAACTGACGGATCGGAACGTAGCGACTGCGGCCAAGCTACCTCGAGGTGTGCCCGGGTGCGCGAGTCGCCACTCGCGAACAACGTGACATCATGGCCGAGGTCGATCAGGGCTTCCGTCAAATACGAAACTACTCTTTCTGTTCCTCCATAAAGCGCAGGGGGTACTGCCTCGTCTAAAGGCGCGATCTGTGCGATACGCATTGGGCGACTCCATTGCAAACCGATATCGGCGAGCACGCGGGCGACCAAGGCAAACCTAACGCTGTTCTCTGTCATAACCCTGCGTAAGTCCGCGACGCCAGTGCCTTGGCGAACGTGCTCGAATCCAGCATGCGGCGTTCCCAAACCGTAAATGTTTCATGAGCGCGCTCGGCGGGGCTATCGGTGCGCCACTGCTCGCCCCTCTTTCCAAACCGCATCCGTTGCAGGACTTTGGCCTTGGCTCGGGGGGCTGGATGATTGTTACAACGGTACTCGCAGTTTTCGTTGGCCCGTACCCGCCGTCCAACTGGCTGCGTTGCCATGGCCTTCGCGAAACAGTCGCTCGTGTGCCCGCCGCGGAAGCGTCGGTGCACATCACGGGCTTCGGTGCTTTTTACGCCGACAGCCACGTCGGCTTGAGACGTGCTGGTGAAAGGCTGCAACCCCGGTTTCGGGCCGAGCGGCGCGTTCGACGAAGCAGCAATGGCTGGCCGCTTGGAGCGCAGGACGTTATCCCGCACGATCGCAACTTGAAAAGTGTTCGCAATTGATCGCCCATAGCACAGAACCCTGTCACGATAAATGCCTCGCCAAGGCGTCGCTTACCTGGGCACGTTATCGACCCGAGCGACATGCTGCGTGTCAGAGATTGGGCGTGAATGCCTCATGCGACTTATGGGAGACGCCGCGCTTGAGTGTTCGCGCCACCGCGTACATTGTGCTTAGGCGTTCCACTCCGAGACGTTGTGTCAAAGTCCCCCCGAAGCCGCTTAAAAAGTCATACGTAGCGGCGCCTGAGAATCCGTCAAAATCAAATGTCAGCTTGCGGCGGATAGCCTCCTGGATCGCGGACCATATCAAAAGGCTGATCGCTCCGCCAGGAGACCCCTGGGCGCGCGAAGAGAGAAGATAGTACATGCTGTCGCAATCCCAGACGAGGCCGATGACGCCGGCTAGCCTGCCGCCCCGATCATATGCGCCCAGAAGATGCCCCGCTCTCCTGTCAACAAATGCATTCACGAGTTCGCGCATGACGACGGTGCCATACGCGTTGGTTCGCGACCGCGACGCGAGATTCGCTTCGTAGAATCGAAGAAACTCGCTCGGTGCTTCGACTGGACGCACAGTCAAGGTCGTCGCTGCATTCCGGACGACGTTGCGTGTCTTGCTGCTCATGCGCACCCACACCTCAGGCGCCGTGCAATCCGGACCGATATGAAACGTGTACCGTGCTGAAACGGTGAAGCCGCGCAGCGCAAAAGCAAGCGCATCTTTCACGCGGTGGTCGAAGACCTGGAAAAAACTGTCGAAACGCGGCAACTGTTCGATCAGGCGCGTTGTGACGTGCATGCAATGTCGGAATTCACGCACAGGATCGGCCCCAATCGGCTTGATGACAGGGCCCAGCGTTCGCGTCAGCGGCGGCAGACGCGAGACGCGCCACACGCCCTTGCGGGCGAGATAGTAAGGCATTTCGCCCAGCAACTGGTTGCCGTGCATGACGGTCGCCATTCCCCAGTCGCCGCCCGTCGCAATGTCGAGCCACCAGCGCTCGTGGAAAATGGAATAGGCTGGGGTTGCCGCCTGCCTCGACGAAGAAAGCGTTTCAGGTGTCCGCGCAGGTGGACAGTCTGTGGAGCGCTCTGAATACAGCTGTGAGAAATGTCCGATTGCCATAACCATGTCCCTGCGTGCATAGCCGAAACGAGTGCGCAAATTTCGCGCCCAAACTGTTTCGTCTGCATCCGCCGCATATAACTGGTTTAGGCGCCCATGAGATATGGAGCAAGAGCACTCCGGGTCGCGCCACGGTCCGTGCACAACGCTTTTGTGCAGCCTCAACAGCGATCTGCGCTCTATTCGGCTAGGGGTGCCGGCGTGCCTTCACCGGACCCGTTCGCGCAGAGCGCCGTGCAAGAAGTGCATGCGCGACCGCAGGGCAGACATGACTGACCTGACTAGTCGACGTCGCACCCGCGATATCTGGAAGAACAACAATGAGAATTCCCTGAGCCGACCACGAGAGGTGAGCACCACAACCGGCGTCCTGTGACGTGTTTCGCGACTCACCCAGTGAGTCTTGTACTCGTTGTACAAAGGCCGCATATCAAAGTCTCGACCGTTGGCGTGGGCCCACCTGGCAACGAATTCGGTCAGCAGGTTGCCTACGGAGTAGCGGTTGTATGTTTCGTCATACGTGAAAATCCAATACTCGAGGACGCGTGGCCCGACAAGGTTGATCGAAGCGCAAATCGGCACACCATCCATCTTCACGAAGGTAACCAGTGGCACCGTTGACAGGTCTGTCTGGCTAGCAAGCGCAACGAAGAAGTCCCGGACTTCGTCTTCCATCAGGTACTTTGTATTCAGACCGCGATTAAGCGCCCATTGCCGCTTGTTCGCAAACAGCCACTCCACGACTGTGACGGCATCGTCGAGAGTCGTGCACCATCCAAATTCGGCGCTGCCCATAGCACTGAGTCCCTTCCCATAACGTCGCAAGTTCCGTCGAAGCGATTGTGACAAGGTGCCCAGAAAGTCTTCCCATCGTGCGAATGCGCGCAAGCCTACCGAATATCCAGGCAGCACGTTCAACCGCTCCGGCAACAGCTTTTGCACCCACGACTGCGGCGCCGCCCGAAGCGCCTGCTGCAACAGGCTGCCATCCTCGACGAAGGGAATCTCCAGAACGTCCGCCGGAACCTGCATGACGGCGCGAATGCTTTCTGCAACGACGGATGCCGTCGCCCGTCCTTTGATAAGCGGCCCGCCGTACTCTTCGTGATTGCCGCAGGTCAATACTGTCGCGACGCGCAGAATACCTTTCCGGTTAATCGCAAGCGGCCATAGCGCCAGCAAGGTATCGTTGTCGTAGATCATGACGACAGCAACGACTGCGCCCGTGGCGGTCGCACGTTTCGCTGCAAGTTCGCAGTACTGATAGGTTAGGCATGGGGTGTGGCCTTCGGACGCGGCTTGCAATGCTTGCCATTGAAGGCGGAGAGTTTCGAAAGACTCGGGTGTCTCGACGATGTGAACGGCGTATCGCCACAGCGTCACCCCGTGCGCTGCGAATAAATCGGCTGAGGTCTGAAAACCCATCTTACGTCGCCCCCTGGCGATCTGGCTTTTCCGGGATGCCACTCACTCGTGCCACTATAAAAAGCCCAGATGAGCGCCGACGATTTTTTTCCCGCTGCAAATGAACCGCGCATATGGCTCAAAACCGGGTGCGCGCACGCGCAGGCAAGGCAGTCCGACCGATGCTTTCAATCCTAACAGTCGGGGTCGCGCGAGTCCCTCGGGAATAGCCCCGATTCTTCGGACGGTTGAGAGGCCAAAGGCGACGTTACGAAGCTCGCAGGGGTTGAATGCGCATCCCGCGGCTTTACTCGTGCAACGGAAAAGCGCTATCTACTTGCGGCACCAGAAACGCCAGTGCTGCGTGGCCACGGCGTTGCGGCGCGCAGGAATAAGGACGATGCCCGCAGTGCTTGTAGCTGATTTGTCATGGCTGTCGTACCAGGACTTCTGGTTGCCGATAAAGCGTCAACTCACAGCAAAGATATGCAGACTGCGCGGGAGCGCGGACTGGATGCTCGGCGGCACAGTCCACACTTCTTCAGCCTTGGACATTTGAAGGCCGCCTCAGAGCTGCGCACTCTTTACGAGCAGTCGAAGACCGCCATCGCCTGTCCGTCAATTGCTGCCTGATCCCGGCGTCGGTGCCGACGCCGCCATGGCGGGGTTCGACTTTTTGTGCATCTTCTTGTGCGAAGTGGTACCGGAGGGTGCCATGGTATTCGCCCCTGACGCACCTGACACTGTATCGGTCGAGCCACCTGCGTTCGGCTTGCTCATGCCCGTACCGCCTTGTCCACCGGCGGCTCCTCCGCCCCCAGCGCCTTGCGCGTACGCAGTTCCTGAAATACCGATAAGCAACGCCGAAATCACAATTCCTTTTGTCGAAACTCGCATGGTGGTCTCCTCAAGCGCAAAGCGGTCGTTAGCACCGGAAGGTGTGAGCCCGCCAATGAAAATGCGCAATTCGCATGCCGCGCAAGCAAACATCATATTGCACGAACACCACCCATTAACGACGGCCTTTCCGGAAACGCTTTGGCGATTAGCAACGCCACAGCCACACCCAGGCTTCGATGAACTTGTCGCAGTCTGCTTGCGGGCGACGCCACCCCGGGATTCTCAGCGGCAAGCGCAAGACCTGACAAGAGACATCCACGACAGGTACGCACTGGCTCCAGACTATTCGCTGAAGAGCCGCACCAATTCGTCAGCATCAACGGGCTTGGTAAGGTGATGGTCGAAGCCGGCTTCGACCGAGCGGATGCGATCCGAAGGCAGTCCGTATCCGGTGACTGCGATGAGCGTCGTGTCCCGGCGCGCATCAGACTCGCGCAGTCGCCTTGCGACTTCGTAGCCGTCCATGTCGGGCAGTCCGACGTCGAGCAGGACAATCTCCGGTGAGAAGGTTGCCACGGCCGCAAGTCCCGAGGCGCCGTCCATACGCGTCTCGACCTCGTGGCCCCGCATGACCAGAAGCATCGCCAACGCTTCGGCGGCATCGGCGTTGTCGTCGACGATGAGAATTCGCCGTGGACGGTCGGCGCCCGGCGACGCCGGATTTTCGACATTGACGTCTGAGGGTTTCGGTGCTGCATCGAGCGGCAGGTCAACTATGAACTAGCTGCCCGTCACGCCGTCGCTGATCGCCCTGACCGAGCCGCCATGCAACTCAACCAGACGCTTCACCACCGATAGTCCCACGCCCAGACCGTTGTTGCGCTGGTTGCCGGATGGTGGCCCCTGAACGAACATTTCGAACAGGCTCCTGAGCATCGCGGGCGGAATACCTCGCCCATTGTCCTTGATGCTCAGTAAAAGCCGATGAGCCGTCGTCGTCGCGCCCAGTTGGATCGATCCGCCAGGGGCGGTAAATTTCGCCGCGTTGATGACGATGTTCTCGATGACCTGCGACAGGCGGGTTGCATCCACGTATAAAAACACAGGTTCCGGCGGCAACGAAACAGACAGGCTGTGCCTGCGCTCGTCGACAATTGGCTGGCAAACCTCAATCGCGCTTTGCACCACCGTTTTCAGCGAGACTGTCTGCCGGTTGAGTTCGATATTGCCGCTCGTGATCCGCGTGAGATCGAGCATGTCATTGACCAGATGCACCAGTGCTTTTCCCTGACGCTCAATGACTCCCGTGGCCCAGGTTTTCCCCGCATCGTCGCTGGCTGCCGATCTCAGCAAAGTCGTCGCCGATACGAGTGCCGCGAGCGGGTTGCGCAACTCGTGTCGAAGCACGGCGAGAAATTCGTTCTTGCGATGGTCGGCCAGCGCCAGTTGCTCCGCCCGTTCGCGCAGATAGGCATTGCTCATGCTGCGCTCGGTCAGGTCGCGCTCGGTGGAAGCCACGCCCGTGACGTTGCCCGAGTCATCCCGCAGGATCGACATCGTCAGCCAGATATCGATCACGCGCCCATCTTTGGCCACCCGTCGAGTTTCATACGAGTGCGACGCTTCGTTAAGCAGCGCATGTTGAATGAAATCGAGGTGATCCTGTCTCGCTCCACGCGGAAGCAGATCGGATACGGACATCCGCAACGCTTCCGTTTCGCTGTATCCGTATATCGTGGTGGCGGCCCTGTTCCAGGCGAGAAAGCGGCCCGTGCGGTCGAATACCGTGACGGCATCGTTCGAATCCTGAACGACTGCGGCAAGGCGCCGGGCGCGCTCGTCAATGCGCTTGATGTGACTGACGTCCGTCCACGTAATGACGGCGCCCGCGGGTGGCTTGCCGCGCATGGCCGCGTACGGTGTAATCCGCCGGACGTACCACTGCCCCGTCGCTGTTTCGATTTCCCGCTCGGCCTGTTCGCTCACACCAGAAAGCACCTGTTCCACGTCGAGCATCAACGCATCGCCCAGCGGCGCGCCGAGCACCTCCGCAATGGCGCGCCCGGTGTCGGCAGACGCGAGCCCAAACATCCTGCCCGCACTAGGCGTAAACCGCTTGATCAGGCCCTGCTGATCAAGCAGTAACGTAGCGATTTCCGTACTTGAGAGTAGATTTGTGACGTCCTCGGTGAGCACTTCCAGCTGGTCGACTTTCTGCTCGAGCTGCGAGTTCACCTGGTTCAACTGCTCGTTGACCGCCTGTAACTCTTCTTTCGATGTCTCAAGTTCCTCATTCGACGAACGCAATTCCTCGTTCATCGAAAGAATCTCTTCGTTCGACACCCTCAGTCCGCTGTTGCTCTCCTCCAGTTCCTCGATGGTACTGCCCAACGCTGCCTGCGTCGTGCGCAGTTCGCTTTCAAGATGCCACAGGTCAGAATCGGCGTCCATCGGAGCGGGTACGACGGGCCGGTCGATCATCGGCACCCGCGCAAAGATCACGAGCAGCGCCCTACCTGAGTGCGCCGTATCGAAAGGCCGTGTCACGGTGATTTTGATCGGCGCCGCGGCTCCGTTCGTCACGATTTCGCTGACGGGCGTAGCCGAGCCGTTCTCGCCCGCACGACGCAGTGCGATGCGCAGCTTCAACCGCAGGTTTTCGCGCGCCATGTCGAGAATGTTGCCGGTCGGCTCGCCCGCCGGCTGCCCCAGATACTCATCGGCAGAGCCGCTTACGTAGAGCACCTGGTGAGCCGGATTGATGAGTACGGACGCAGCGTGATGCTCGGCCAGCAGGGTCGCATTGACCAGTTCCGCGTACCCCTTGTTTCTGGAGCCCACGCGGCTAGCGGGCTGAAAGTCCTCGTGCCGTATTGCGCGGGCCGAAAATCGGTAGCCCGAAATCCCCGGTGCCGCAACGGGACTGCGCTGATAGATGCGCCAGGCCTTCGATACTTCCTGGAACTGGATCGAATCGGGATCAGTGCTCTCCGAGCGCCCGAGGAACAGATACCGCTTCGGGTTCAACGAGAAATGAAACAACTCAAATACGCGCTGCTGGGCCTCTGGCTCGAGGTAGATGAGCAGATTGCGGCAACTGATCAGATCGACCCGCGAGAAAGGGGGATCGGCGATCAGGTTCTGCGGCGTGAAAAGGATCGCCTCGCGCAGTTCCTGCCGCACCTGGTAGCCATCGTCGTGCACATGGAAGAAACGCTCGAGGCGGCGTTCGCCAAGCGGCAGTGCGACACCCGGTGCGTAGATGCCCGCGCGCGCCCGCGCCAGTGCAGCGCGATTCACATCGGAAGCGAGGATCTTGAACTTTCGAGACGTGTTCCGTTTCTCGATCTCGTCGGTTAGCAGCATCGCCATCGAATACGCTTCCTCGCCTGTCGCGCAGCCCGGCACCCAGACCCGTAGCGGCTGGTCGCCTTCCGGCTCGGCAAGGAGCCCGGCGAGGACGCGCTCGGAGAGCACCTGCCATGCTTCGGGATCACGGAAAAACTCCGTCACACCGATCATCATGTCCAGACTGAGTGCTTCCGCCTCATCAACGTCATTTCTGAGTATGTCGCAATAGGCGTCGAAACTGCTCACGCGTTTCACGGTCATGCGACGCGCGATGCGCCGCTCCAGCGTGCCCCGCTTGTAGCCCCGGAATTCGGAGCCGGCCGCCGCCAGCGCTCTAAGCACGGGTTCGAGATCGGGTGAATGCCCGTCGGCATCGGCCGCTGGCAGTGTCACGCTTTTCGATCGCTCGATGTACTCGCTCAGCGCCGCAGCCATTTTCTCGACGGGCAGCACATAGTCGACCAATCCCGTGGCAATGGCCTGCCTCGGCATCGTGCTGTGCTCTGCGGTCTCTGGGTCCTGCGCCATCACCATGCCGCCCTCTGCCTTGATCGCGCGCAGGCCGGCGGAGCCGTCCGCGTTCGCCCCGGTAAGCACGATGCCAATTGCCCGTTCGTGCTGGTCGGCGGCCAGTGACGCAAACAGGCGGTCAATCGGCATCGGGATTTCTGGCCGACTGACGGCGGGCGCCAGTCGGAATGCACCGCGTGCTACGGTAACCGACACCTTCGGCGGAATGACATAGACGTGGCCGCCGAGGATCGGCGCATTGTCCTCGATGGCCGACACGGCAAGCGAGGTAGACTGCGCAAGCAGTTCGGCCAGATGGCTGTCGGAGTCCGGCGGGAGGTGGACGACGACGACAAAAGCCGTGTTGCTCCACGCCCCGGATGCGGTCGCGAAGAACTGTCCGAGCGCATGCAATGACCCGGCTGAGGAACCAATTGCGACAAAGTGCGTGGCCGCAGGCTGCGTCTGCAGGCGGGAGGAGCTAGCCGAATCGGTCATGTGAAATGGGGCAACTGCTACTCAGTCAATGTAAAGGATCATCGTTCAAGCCAAATCCCGCCTGGTTGCGACTTTTAACATCACTATCCGCCCTGTTGTGGGCCCAATTATCTCGCGAATCGGCAGCGAGCATCCGCCTGAATGGAAACCTGACGTCAGGCGCAAAAAACCGCGACCGCCCCACCTGCGCAAGGCGGCGGTGTTCAAGACATATCAGCGCATTGCCCGTTCCCCGCCTCGCCATCCGGCGCCGCCCCTTTAATCTTCTCCGCAAGGCGCCGCCGGCTACATGCGTTGCCGTGACTGATATTGCCGGAAGGAATCTGAGTCATCGCGCGACACACAATCGTTCCATATTGCCCCGGTGGAGCAACTCTCGAGATGGAGGGTATGGCGCAGGAAATGGCGATCGTCCGGGTTCGGAAACTGGCCCACACGGCGGCAGCGAGCTGTCAGGAATGTCTCGACGGCTTCTGCTTACCTGCCGATCAGGGGCACCACAAGTCTGAAACCCTCAGGCGACGGAACCCGCGGCGAAGTGCATCTACGTTACCGACGCGATCGATTCGATGTCCGGAGCGTATAGGCAACCGTCGATGAAAGTGTGTGCCCGCCGCTCCGCATATGAAAATGCTTCTTCACGTGACAAGAAATCAAGCTGTTGCGGGAGGCTGGCGACTGCCGTTGCGGGCAGGTCTGACGAAAGAATAGACCAGGAGACGGAGTACCGAAGCTCCTTGCCATTGAGTGAAACAACGTTGTTCGCCATGACCCGGACGTCAATTGTGAATCCGCGATATGGCGCACAGGACTGGTTTTGCATGACCGCTCCTCTTCCAAATGATCGCCGATATGCGAGATTAGAAACAAAAAGCGCATCCCGCATTCCTGCCTGTTCAAGTCATAGAGCTTGCAGCGCCATAGTCCGCCCGTTCGTCCCCGAGGGTTTGCCGAAGCTGTCCAAGCATCGGTGTTCCCACTATCAGGCGATCAAAGAAGTAATGCCCGATTTCATGGCGGAAATGACCGAGAAGCGTGCGATGCGGCTCCCTCAATGCCAGACGGATTTGCTCTCGACGCTCGTCATCGGCTTCGGCGACGTTCACCGTGATCAGCCCGCTCCCATGTCGCGTCAACACGCCTTCGAAGGCGTGTCCTCGAAAACACAAATTGAAGAGGATCGTGATTTGTGTTCGTAGCGCAACCGCTGTTCCCGGGAGGGCAGTGGCGAAAGACCGAGGCCTGACATGCCGCATCACACCCGTTGCGTTGTGCAACCCGTTCGCCCGACTCCAGCACGGCACGCACTCCGGCCAGCGCCAAATCAGCCCGCATCCAGAGCGTACCGTCGACAATGTTCGAGGTAGCCGACCTCGTGGCTGCCCACGAGGTCGACAACGCTTTTCCACAGCCACGTGGGCGCTTCGATTGATTTTGATTTTGTACGTCGCAACTCGGATATCCAGCGCTTGCGATCAGCGTGGCTCATTTGTCGTGCGTGCGCATGGCCCACCACGAGGGCAAGGTAACGCGCAACCTCCATGGCTTCTTTCTGTCCGACCTGCTCGATTTCCAGCTTCAGATCCTGTGGCAACAACTCGCGCAGCACAACCGGTCGACCCTGGAGAGTCGCCGAACGCATACGTTCGCCGAGATGAGGCGACAGGTGGCGAGCGCCCTCGACCACGCGCTCCGCGTTGTCTCTGGGCATCACGGCGTCTGCGTAACGCGGAGCCACTGCCGGCACGCCTTCCTTTATATCGATCACGCACAGATCGTCACCGTCTACCGCACCACCATCCACATCCAGAAGAACCGCGTAGCGGAGTCGTCCGAGCGAACTGCAACCCTTGACCCAGTAAGCGGCATCGAGCACCGTCACATCACCCGTGTCTGGACGCCCGCGCAAACCCGTAGCGAGTTCTGCCAAGGTATGGGTCTGAAAAAGCGATTCGATTTCGGCTCGCTCTTTCTGGCTGATTGGCCAGAAACGATTGCCGAAAGGTATCGTGGGCTGGATATCGTCCAGTCGCTCGCGCGCAAGATGCTTCCACGTGCGTCGCACGGCCTCACGCATCACCACACGCACTACCTCTGGTCTCTCGCCAGGCTCCTGCGAGGCCGTCTCTTTCGAGAACGGTTGCATATACCCCTCGAACAGCGCCTCAATCATGTTGATGGTTGTAATGCCAGGAAGTGCCGACCCTCGCGCGGCCGTCGCCAAAGACAATCCGAGGCGAACGAGATCATGCACGGGGTTACCGATGACGGTTTGATCGAGGTCGCGAATCTGAACTTCGATTTTCCCCTGAGAGTTCGCTATCGGGCCAAGATTGCCTGTGTGGCAGTCGCCACAGATCCAGATGGCAGGCCCTTCAGGCAATCCCCGAATTTCCGCTTCCTTCAACCAGTCATAGAACTTGACCGTGTTGCCACGCACGTAGGCGTGCGTAGAGCTGGCCATCTTCACATTGCGTTTGGCCGTCAATACACCCTGCCGGCTCGCATGGCGTGGTACTTTCGGTTTCAGAGGCTTGCGCATGGCTTTACCACGATTCTGGAAAGTACGGACATTCGCGCTCGCCGCGCATGTCGGGACAGGAGCGATGAACTTTCATGATTGCCGCGAAACGTGCGTCACGATTCAAAGCCAACCCGCTATTGAAAACAAGGCCGCGCTCAGCCAGACAACAACCTGATACGCCAGCATCCAATACTTCATTCCGCCTCCCTAACCGACTACATCCATCTACATCTATCCCGCATCAATGAAATGGGCGCCAGCCCCTACTTTCAGGATTCCGTACGTCGTCGGATCGTCTGGCCGGTGTTACAGGGTACTGCGCCCGGCAATCTGGGCCCAGATGGCTGCCGTGAGACGCTCGAAAGGTGCAGGCTTGCGAAAAAAAAGCGTCCAGCAACGCAGGACGCACACGGGTTCGGGACCTGCGGACAGCATCACGATGGGCAGATCACGATGCGCAGGTTGCGCGCGCACCTGACGGCAGAATTCAGCACCGTTCATGCCGGGCATTTCATAGTCTGTTACGACGAGCTCAATCGGCTCGCTCATCAGCATTTCCATCGCCCGCGATGCGTCGCCAGCGATGCTTACGTGATGACCGTCGCTTTCGAGCGCCAGCTGCAGCGACGCCAGGTTTTCTGCATCATCGTCGACCAGAAGAAGGTTTGCCACGATTTCGGTCTGCATGTTATTTACCCCGGCCTCGCGGTCATGGACGACGTGGTCCGGATTTTATGGCTGCTACGACAACGCAGTCGATCTCGGTGCGCGCTGCCTCAGGTGTCTCACGCCAAGCGACTGCAAGTTCTTGCAATACGTGTATCAAACCGCAATCGTTGTGCCGCATCGCGGCGGCAGAAAGGCGTCGCTAGCGATCAGGCCTGACCGAAATACGTTGAGAAGTGAAAACGACGCCGACCCATTCGATCAGGCTGAGACCTCCCGGTCCCCACCTGTATTGAGACTGATCGAATCGAAGAAGCGAAGCATTTCGCGAGATGCATCTGGTCCGTTACAGTCGGTATAGCTTCCCCCACTATCGCCGCCGGACCATGCATGGTCGAGACCATGAATAATCCATTGTTCTCCAACGACCTCACCCTCCTCGTCGCAGGTAAGACTGCGCGTATGCCCATAGATCCCGTCTGCCTCTGACTCAACCGTCGTGACTTGACAAGGCGTGCTTTGTGATGAGAGCACGAAAATGCGGTTCATGCGCATTAGCTCGTCACCATTGCGGGGATGTACGACATTATCCTGATCACCGTGAAAAGCGATCAGAGGCGCATAGGCGCGTTGCCCCAATTTCTTCTGCAACAATGCATATTGAGGATCGGTCGAGCCGTAATTCATCACAGACATGGCGGAAAATGCGTCATTCGCAATCCCGTAGGGTAACCCCGAGTGGATCCCGGCGGCCGCGTAAAGATCGGGATAAGTGACGGCAAGATTGACTGCCATTGCGCCGCCAGCCGACATGCCGGCCACGTAAATGCGGGTGGAATCCACGTGATACGTGGACATCACCTCGCGAGTTAGCTCGGCAATGAGCGCCGTTTCGCCCGACTCGCGAATCTGATCGCCTGGTCGAAACCAGTTCCAGCATCTCGCGGCATTGGCGCTTTGCGGTTGCTCCGGATAGACGACTATGTATCGCGCCTCCTCGGCCAGAATATTCATCCTCGTCCCAGCGGCGAAATCGTCAGGATCCTGGTTAGCACCATGGAGCATGACGATCATCGGGAGTGGGTCGCTTCCGTACGATGCCGGAATATAGACTTTGTAGTTTCGTGCGCCCATTTCTCCCCGAAATGTCTTCTGCAGCCATATGGACTCGGCCGGCACCCTCGTCAGCGATGGCATTGCCGCTGAATCTGCGCATTGCCCATCGCAGTGAGACGGCTCCAGATCCGCCGAAACGTGCTCTGGCATCATTGCGCAAAAGAATTTTGTAGTCGCGTCCACGGGGCCTCGTACAAAAAGCGCGAGTGTAAAATCCTGCGCGAATAGAAATGGGTTGGAATTATTCATGATGCTCTTGTCGGTCATCGGTCGCGCATCGCGTGCCTGCAAAATAAACCCGCCTTCAGCGGGTCTTGTTTGCTTGCATCCAGATCCTGCACGGAAAAGATCTGTCGTTTAGCGCTTGTTGCCGGATTTATTCGGCTGGGGCAGCATCGCTTCGCCCCCGGCCATGAAGTCGCCCGTCGCCTTCGCCGTTTGCGAAACGGCATCCGATGAAGCGCTTTCTACTGCGTCTTTAATGGTGGTGCCAACCGTGTCCTGCGCTGGCTTTGCAATAGTGTTCTCCAGCGTTTCAGCCGTTCTTGTCGACGCCGCGCTCGCCTTTTCTATCGCCTCCATGAAAATCGCGTTGACCTGTCCACCACGACTTTCGTACTGGCGTCGGACCTCGCGCGCGACTTCAGCGCCTGTCGACAGGATGATGGTATGCAAATGGCGGTTATAGGAAGCCGCTTTTCCGGGAAGCTGGGTTAGCATGCTGGATTGCCATTCCGGCAAATTGTCGACGTTTTCGGTGACGTCGTCCTTCGGAATATTGTTGCTTTCCTCAATGATTGTCCTGATTGTTTGAACGTTCAGTTCCGCGAGCTCCTGAAGTCCGTTCATGTATTTTCCAGTCAGATTGACGAATGACTGGTAACTGGCTTTATTGAGTTCCGCAATCTGCTGCGGCGAATAAAAGAACATTTGATACTCCTTGTTGGGATAAAAGCATCGCTTGATACGTGTCAGATGCGGGTGAAGGCGCATCGACCGTTACTTGCCCATTGCTTCTGCTGCCACCTTCTCTTCTGCCAGCAACGAAAGCGCCTCGTCCGTCGCCTTCTCTTCCTTCAACGTTTCAGCCAGCAGCTTCACCGCCTCTGCTTCTCCCAGCTGCTTGCCCAGTGCGATCAGCGAACCGTAGGAGGCGATTTCATAGTGCTCAACCTTTTGAGCGGCGGCGATAAGCGCGGTATCGAGGACAGGGCCTTTGTCGATCTCGTCTATTTGCTCCTGCCCTTCCTCGACAAGACCTTCCATCGCGACGCACTTGACGCGCTTGAGCTTGATTCCACTCGTCTCGACGATCTGATCGATCCGTTGAACCTGCCCCAGAGTTTCTTCGAGGTGTTTCTCAAATGCGGCCCTGAGATCCGGGCTGCTCGACGCGCGTGCCATCTTGGGCAGAGACTTCGTCATCTGTTTTTCGGCGCTATAGATATCCGATAGCGAATGGATAAACAGATCCTTCAGGGTCTTCGTAGGCATGACTGTTCCTTGATTTAATTTCGGAACTGCACTCAGGATGAGCGCAGCGTGCCCTTGATCTCAGCCTGAAATCAGGAGCGAAAGAGGACCGCTTAATCGGCAATCGTCAGTGGAACGTCGTCCACGGACATGCGGGATTCAAGATGTTTCGTATCTGGACCGGCGCTCATACGATCAATCGAATTGGTGATTTCATCAGCCAGCACGTAATGGACCATATGCCCTGCTCCGGGCAGCACTGTCAGGTCGCTGTGTGGCAGATCCCGATGCAGCCGGACAGACTGCGCTTCGGGGGCGACGATTTTGTCGCCTTCGCCGGCGACGATACTCACGGGCATTTTTAGTGCGGCGTAATGCGCGTGAAGATGTGCTGCGGACGGGATCATGAACGCGGCGTCCTCTGCCGCTGCCCTGATCTGCACGGGACGTAACAACATTTCACGGGGCACGACATCGAAAAACCTGTCGGGCATCGGCGCAGGCGCGAACATCGCCTCCACGCTGCGCCGTAGCATGACGCGACCGGTTAGCGGCGAAACCGTGTAACGCAACGCGTCGCCTAACAGCGGAAGCGCCGCTGGTGTCGCCAGCGCGACATCCATGCGGGCCGAAGGATAGTAATAGCCCGAAATCAACACGAGGCCCCTGACATCCGCCGGAAATCCCGCTGCAAGGCCGAGTGCGACCAGTGTGCCCCACGAATGTCCCACCACGATCGGTCTCGTCACATCGAGCTGCATGAGCGCCTGCTGTATTAAGGCAGCCTGGGCTTGTGCGGTCCAGAGGCGATCTCGCGGACGCTCGCTGTGTCCGAATCCCGGGCGGTCGAATGCGATCACCCGGTGATGTTCGGCTAATCGGTCAATCAAGCCGCAGCCGATGAAATCCTGTAACTGGACGGTGTTCCCGTGCAGCAACACGACAGCTGGCCCGTTCCCTTTGTCGATGAGGTGGAGTCGAATACCGTCCACTTCGATAAAGCGGCCTACGGGCGGATTATCGCGCTCGGCTTTTCGTGTCCGATGCGAAACCCACAGCGCGGTGGCTGCACCTGCGACCGCTGTGGCTGCGACCGCTCCGACTGTGCCGCGAGATAAACCGGCTTTACTGAAAGAAGTGGGCATGACGTCTCGTGTAGAAGCTACAGGTAAGAAAGATCAGCATTCCCGAAAAGCGGCGCTTGATGAGATTGGCGCGACCGCGTCTGGCGTGGCCGCGCACTGCTTCACTTCTTCCCTTGAGGTGCAGCCTCGTCGGGTGGAACATCGCCAGGTGACGGCTCACCGGGAGTGTCTTCCTCGGGGACGTCTTCATCCGGATCGATGCCGGGCAGGTCACTATCTCCCTCATCTTCGATCCGCGTCGCCCCGCCCGTCGCCGGTGCATCGCTTGCAGGGAAGGTGTCTTCGATGGTCTGGTCAATAGCGTCGTCGGGCTTTTCGTCCGGTGCGCGTTGCTCAACAGGTGTGTGCGTCATGGTTCACTCCTCGAAAGTTTGTGGCTCGTTTGTGGCTCTCATGTAAGCGCAATCGCTGTACCGCAAGAGCGACAACTTCCTTTTCAACCGGGAAGTGCCCGCAACCACGGCAATTTCAAATCCGACGCGCGATCTCCTGCCCTTCACGCGCGTCCTTGAAGGCACGATGTTCGCGCCGCGTAACGAATTCCGGTCCCAGCGATTGCCCACACGCCGGACACGACGGCGTGTTTTCCGAAAAGAGAGAATCAAGGCCGTCGTAGAGCCCGTTGTGCGACAGATCTCGCAGCGTCGCGAGATACCAGTGCGAACGGGAATCGTCGTACCGGCTTTCGACGATCGATCCGCAGTGTCCGCACGGACAAGTCACGTGAGTAATTACGCGCAACGCCATGATGCCCTCCCTCACTCAGCGGGCCTCTGGCCCGCTCCTGGTGGCCTCAACGAACCGCGCGGCCTGAAAGCGTTCCACCCGTCGGGTCGCGGCGCAGCGGAACGTTGTCGGTCGAAACACCAGCCGCCTCCTCGAACGGCGGTTGATGCCTGAAGCCCGCATGGCCCGAAACGATCGCTATGATCGCGCCGACGATCAGTGCCGCGAATGAGAACCACGAAGCGCGCGCTACATTGCGTGCTGCCGTATCGGCTGTCTGACGCGCGTCGGCTTGTGCTTGCGGACTCGACGCCTCAGCGGTAGCGGAGGCGATTGCGCCCTGGACCCGCTCGGTCAACACGCCCGCCATCGTATTACCCGTTCCCGATCGATCCATTGTTGCACCGACCGTTGCGCCCGTAGACGCCACGGTTCCGGCCGCGCTGACGGCGGTGCCGAAAAGAGACGTTGCTCCATAGATGACGAGCAGAATCATCACGGCCCACGCGAGCAGACCGTGGAGCCAGCCAAGGACGGGCGCGCAACGTCCTGCGAAATACGAGCCGGTAAAAACCGCGATGGCAGTCATTACGATCAGGTACGCCCCAGAACTGAAGCCATATCCCTCCAGCGGGTTGTAGCGCGAAAGCGGCGCAAACGCTGACATGCCGATTGCCGTGCCAAGCACGGTCAGAACGAGATACACGATCAGCGAGAGAATGACACCTGTGATCACGGATCCCCACGACACGCGGGGTAGTCCGGTTTGGGTGATGAGCAGTTTCATGGATGTGCCTTGGCAGTTGAGAAAACCCGAAATAGCGAACACAAAGATGGACTGTGTTCAGCAGTAACAGCGCATTGGGCGTTCCCGGCTGCGAACCGCTTCACCTGTTTTCTTCGGTCGCCTTCGCCGTTCTCATTCCTGCGAATGCGGCTTGCTCGCTGTCCGCGCGGGCACGCGTCGCAATCTCATCAAGAGCTGGTATTCCTGTGCCGCTACCAAAGGAATCGCGACCATACTCATCCTGGCAGTTGCCATGGTGATGGCGGGATACGGCGTGGAAACGGGTACGTCTGCGCTGAGAGGCAGGTTGGTCGAAATGAGTCTATGCGACGGCACCGCAACCTGGTCCACTCGACGATAGCATCGTGCATTTCGTCAGGGATCTGGGCATGCGCCTTCCGCTCGCGGCGCTGCTGTTGAGCCGGTTACCTGCGGAGTTGCAAGACCGGATACGGTCGGTGGACTATGTAGAGAAGACGAACATCTACGGCACCCCGTCCCATCATCTCGCCGCGCGTACCGACACGGTGGATTTCCAGGTGTGGGTGGCAGACGGCGACAAGCCTTTGCCACAGCGCGTCGTGCTTACTTACAGGACGGCGCCGGGCCAACCCCAGTATTGGGCACAGTTTTCCGACTGGAATATTGCGCCGGAGATCAACGATGGGACGTTCGCGGCCCGGGTACCTGAAGGCATGCAAAAAGTGGCGTTCGCAGCGCAGCTTCCCCGCATGTCGCCGACGGCTGGCAAGCCGTCCGCGAAGAAGGGAGTCAAGTGATGAAAACAGGATCATGGGATCGCGCCGTTACGGCGCTGGTCGCCGCAATATTCACGCTGGGCTTGATGAATCAGGCGGATGCACGAGGCGAGAGAGGCGGTGGCGCCCGTGGCGGTGGCGGCGATGGAGGCTATACCCGCGGCGGGGCGGCATCGGGGGGAGGGTTATCCTCCGGCGGCACAACCGCAGCACAAGGTCGCCCGCAACGCGGTGGTGGCGGCCAGCAGGCAGCGGCGCAGCAGAGTCAGGCCTCGCGTCAAGCTACTTCAAGTGCGAATCAGAGTGCGCGCCAGAGTTCGGCGAGCTCGATGCAGGCAACCTCCAGCCAGAACCAGGCGAACCGCCAGCAGAGCACGAGCGAGAATCAGGCACAGCGCCAGGCTACGTCGAGCCAGAACCAGAGCGCACGACAGACCGCGGCGGCACAAACGAGCAGCCAAAACCAGAGTGCGCGTCAATCCACCGCTAAGGAGATGCAGAACACGCGTGCTACGAACGTGACCAACGTGCAGAACAACTACAGTGGCAATTGCAACAACTGCTCAAACTCGGACTGGGACAGCGGCTCTGCGGCGGCCGGATTTGTGGCCGGGGCAATTGTGACCGGTGCGGCAGTTGCCGCGACCACACCACCCCCAACCACCGTCGTCGCTGCGCCTGCACCGGCACCCGTCGCGCCGCCGTGCAACGTCGCTCCGGTCGGGGTTCAGGGTGTGCCGTACTATAAGTGTGGCGCGACCTGGTACTCAGCGGGTTATGGCAGCAACGGCGTGGTGTACATGCCGGTTCCGCCGCCGCCCGGATACTAGTCGCGGTAGCGTCGCGCATGGTAGAAGTGTCAGTATGGTCGGTCGTGTTGCCAGTAGCGGTCAGTGGACCGCGTAGTCCCACGATTGGCTGGAACTCGTGGAAACACTGCAATTCGTTGGCGGCGTGAACACGCCGCTCGTTCAAGTCCGCAGGGCGGTCGTCTTCGTAGTCAACTCCTTGTCCTCGCCAAAGGAGATGTGGGACAAGTCCGGGTCTCCGCCCGGCACGATGCAGATCCTCGTAAAAGCGGCAGGCGTACCGATCGACCAGTATTCGTACGAGTCGACGGAATTGCGAAGGGATATCCACGCGAAATGCAGAACCATACGCCTGATTCGTGAGTCGCCGGCCCTTGCCGCCGTCCAGGACGAGACCGTGGTGAGTGCGTCGCGCACGCCGGACACGACAATCTACACAATAGACGAGTCGTTCGCCAAGTTGGCGGACAAGGAGGAGAAGCCTCTAGATACCTGCCCGGGCAATACGGCCAGGCTTCGGTACACTCGTGGACGAGTACGCCTTATCGGCAATGTGGGCTGGCCCGAGACGTCGTACCTAGCAGAAAACGATGATCCGGCAAGCGCTGTTTTACCGGCAGGCGGGTCCCGCTAACGGGAAGCAGCAATCGACCGCGGTAATGCAAGCGAACTGCTACGCCGCAACCCTTATTCGCCGAGATGCGACCGTGCACTTGTCGAAATGCGATCGGCATGTACGATCGCTAACACACATACCGGATCATGTTGGTGCAGTAATTTCTCGTGTTATGCGTCTCATTCACTACCTTCCTTTCGGGTAGCGAAAATAGTCTCAAGAAACTACCTTTCTAACATCTGGTCTGCTAATGGTGGGATAGTGTCCGCAATGCAAGGCGATAAGGACTGCAATACTTCCCTGTCGACGCTTCTGATCGTCACCTTCCTCGTCTTATCTTCGCCCGTAAGTGCACAGGAATTCTCGCTGCTGGCCGGACCCCTCGTAAGTGACGGTACAAAAACCTATTCGTGGAACGCCACTTATCGCGAAGGCCTCGGCCGCTTCACCGCGTGGAGCTTTTCCTGGATCAACGAAGGTCACATTCCGCAACATCACCGCGACGGCCAGACCGTGCAAGCCTGGGGGCGCCTGCCACTGTGGAACGACCGGCTGGAGTTATCGGCCGGTACCGGGCCGTATCGATACTTCGACACAACCGCAGCTCAGTCCGGAGGCGACTATTCGAACACGCACGGGTGGGGTCTCTTGTGGAGCATGCGCGCCGCATATTATTTCGATCGCCGCTGGATTGCCCAGGCGCAGCTGAATCACGTCCAGGTGTTTGGTGGTCCCGACACGACCGCGCTGCTGTTCGGCATCGGCTATCAACTCGAGGACAAGGGCGAGCCCGGTCCACGACAGCGCCCGACACCACGGACATCAAAGGTGACGAATAACCAAGTCACCGTGATGTTGGGCAAGACGATCCTGAACAGCGGCAACTCCGAGTCGGCCAACGCTGGAAGTCTCGAATACCGGCGCGGGCTGTGGCGCTATGTCGACGTGACGGCCTCATACATCCACGAAGGAGGGAAAATCCAGTCGCGCCGCGATGGTTTCGCCGCGCAGCTTTGGGCCACCCGCGCTTTCTTCGACGACGCCCTCACGCTGTCAGTCGGCGTTGGACCGTACGTTTCCATCACTCAGAACGATGACCTCCCGCAAAACCGCACCGGCGACGGTCGTATCTCTGCGCTTGTCGCAGTATCAGCGAGTTATAGGCTCGGCCAGCAATGGCTCACGCGCATCATATGGAATCGAGTCGTCACGCGCTACAACCGCGACACGGATCTGATCGAAGCCGGAGTAGGCTTTCGCTTTTAGCGCATTATCGTAGCAGTAGGTTCGGTTTGTGTAACGTGCGGTTCAACCTGCCCACCAACTCCGTGCTCTATTGCCATGCCGTCTTGAGCGCGGTCAGCGCATGAATCTTTTCGACCATGCGCCGGGGACTGAAGGAATCGTTTGATACATAAGCACAGTTGTATGTTTGACTGAAAGGCTCGAGAGCGGTTCGGGGACGCCGATCAAGCATGAAAGTGTTGATGTTCACGCAGAATTGACCCACCGTGGGTCAGTATTCGGTGGAAATCAACAGCGAGCCTCAGTTTCTCGGCCTGCGTCCGGCTCAGCCCAAACTCCCGAAACGGCCAGCGGTCGCTGAAAGCAGACACCCGCAGACTTTGTTGCACACGCGACATGGATCACCTGTTACGCGCATCGCGGCAGACGCACGGCGAACACGGTCTCTGTCTGGTCGGACCGCCCTTCGATCGCGCCGTGATGGGCCTTGGCAATTTCGCTCGCAATATACAGCCCGAGTCCGAGACCGCTCCCGTTTTTGCTCTCCTGATTCGTGCCTCTCGTCAGTGGGTCAAAAATCCGCTCCAGCGTCTGCTGGTCAATGATGGGACCGCTGTTCCTGACTTCAAGACAAACTTCCGCGTCATGACCCGTTGCTACAACGCGGACTGGCCTGTCCGGCGCGCCGTACCTTATCGCATTGATCACCAGATTCGAAAGCAGTTGCTGCAGGCGCGAACCGTCCCAAACACCCTTCAGGCTCCCCTTCAGCTCAAGATCGATGCGGCGGTCCGGATGAGCTGCGCGCAACTGGTCCACCGCGTCGCCAAACACGGCAGCCAGATCGACGTCACCAGGAGCAACGTTGATACCCAACCCAAGTTTGGTACGGTTGAAATCGCACAGATCATCCAGGAGTGCGTTCATGCGGACACCACTTCGAACCAGTCGGGCTGCGGCTTCCGATACCTTATGCCCGGCGTTCAGTGCCGCCAGATGTGTCGCGGTCGCCTGGATGGTCTGCAGCGGACTGCGCATATCGTGCCCAAGCATTCCGAGCAACAGATTGCGAGCCTGCTCTACCTGCGTATCGAAAAAATCCACCGATTCCGCGACTGCCTGATCGATCGCCTCGTTAAACCGGACCATGTCGTCCGGATCCGGGGCGACCGGCTGACATTTCTCTATCCACAAACGGAGGACGCTGGCGCGCAACGCGCGGTACTCAGCGACCATTTGTCTGACGTTGAAACCGCCCCGCGCTCGCAGAAGAGCGTGTGTTTGCGCAGCAGTTTCTGGTGCGCCAATTAGCCTCGGGGCTCGCCCCATTGATTTTTCGCGTTGAGCGTCGCTTGTTTGCGGAGTCGATACATCCTTGGCCACTGCCTGCAGGATCTGCTGTGCGTGGTCGCGCAGGGCGAGTGAGTCCATGTTACTTGCGGCCGGCAGCAGGGTAGCCGCAAACGTCTCCCATTCCGCCAGAATGCGCCCCATGTCCTGCAATATGAAGTCAGCTAGCCGCACGTCTGCCCCTGCAGAAATTGCGAGAGCCAAAAATGCTCCGGCCGAATCCATCTTACCCTGGTTGACGGGGGTTCCGAATGGCGGTTTTTAGCGCCGACTTTAGACGACTGGTCATGGCCGACCGCCGCCCCACAGTCGAGTGCGATGATGATCTTCCGGCACGTATCTCACACGAAAGGCATAGGCCGACCCCATAACCGACGGTCGACTTTTAGAAAGCGGCATCCACCCCCACTGAGCATGTCACGGCGTCTCATCGGGTCGACCGTCGCGGACCCACTGAACGACTCAGCGCCGCGTCTACGGGGGTGACTGGTTTCTTTCTGATGGGTACCTTCGACTCAACATGCATTGCGCCCGTTTCTTGCGTCAGCCGCTTGTAGAGCGAGTAGGATGAAGAAATGACCGTCGCGGACGTTTTCGGCGTGGCGATTGCTCTGCCCTTACGTCTGCCCTCGATTGATGTTGCAAGGGACGCAAGTATGAAGTCATTCGCATGCCCTGCGTTTGTCAGACCCTTTTTCGTGTTAGGCCCCATCGCTAACACGGTAGGTTCAGGAAACGTTGAATAGACATGGCCTCGGGCAAGGCCGTTGGCGTCATCAGCGTCCAGGCGCATCTGGCCGCCTCTACTACTGCCCGGACATGGCGGTATTGATCATGATGCACGATTTTCTTTCTCACAACCGTGCGACGTTAATCGAACGGTGTAGAGCGAAGGTGGCACTGCGGCCCGCGCGAGCGGCAACTGCGCAGCAGCTTCAGAATGGTGTGCCCATGTTTCTGGAACAGCTCATCAGGACACTTCGGGTTGAGCAGACGTCGGAGCCTATGGATAGTCGCAAGATTTCTGGTCCCTCGGGCGGCGGCGCGTCGTTATCGGAGATTGGCGAGTCAGCGGCGCAACACGGACGGCAACTCCTGGAGCTCGGGTTTACGGTGGACCAGGTGGTTCATGACTACGGCGACCTGTGCCAGGCGATCACGGATCTGGCTTTCGAGCGCGATGCCCCGTTCCAGATCGATGAGTTTCGAACGCTCAACCGCTGCCTTGACAACGCAATCGCCGACGCGGTCACAGAATTCAGCTATCAGCGGGATTCTGTCGTTGCAAGTCAGCAAGCACTTGAGATCAATGAACGACTGGGGTTTTTTGCGCACGAGCTTCGCAACCTTCTTGGCACCGCAACGCTCGCCTTTACCGCCGCCAAGATGGGAAATTTGAGTTTGTCCGGTGCGACGGGGGCGGTAATGGAGCGCAGCTTGTCCGGGATGCGCGATCTGATCAATGATTCCCTGTCTGAGGTTCGGGCAAGGGCCGGAAAAACCGGGCAACCCGTAACCTTTTCATTAGCCGACTTCATCGCCGAGATCAAATCTGCAGGCGACCTTGCGGCTCAGGTACAAGGGGCTGTATTGACAGTTTCCGCTGTCGACGCGCGCCTCGCCATCAATGGTGATCGTGATGCGCTCTATTCTGCGGTCGCAAACCTGCTGCAAAACGCTTTTAAGTTTACCCACCCCCATACCGAGGTCACCCTGGATGCGTACGCACTTTCGGATCACATTCTGATTGACGTTAAGGATCACTGCGGCGGCCTGGCTCCAGGCAGTGCCGAAAAAATGTTTCTGCCATTCACGCAAAATGGCCCAGATCAAAGCGGATTGGGGTTGGGACTTTCGATCGCTCGACGTAGCGTGGAGTCGAACGGCGGGGTTCTCAGTGTCCGCGACCTGCCGGGTACGGGCTGCGTCTTTACAGTTTGCCTGCCTCGATATGCCGTCACGCCAACGTGAGCGAGCCTGTTGCTAGCCAGCGGCCGCTACATCCGCCGCAAGAAAGCATCGGATTTCTTCTAGCGACGAATTTTCACCCCATACCGTGTTGTTAGGCCTCCAGATTGCTTCCGTTCAAAGCACAACCTGGAGGCACTGATGTCCACTGCGAACGCGGAGCGCGTGCTCATTGCGGACGACGACCCGAATCTGTTGGATGCGTACCTGCTGTTCTTCGAAGGTCAAGGGTACGAAGTTAGAACTGCGTCCGATGGAGTGGAAGCGCTTGGACAATACTGGGCCTGGCTTCCAGCCATCGTTATCCTTGATATCCAGATGCCTCGTCTCGACGGTTGGACAGTAGCGAAAGAGATCCGGCGTCTCACAGACAGCGCTGCGCCACTGCTGCTGGCGGTGACCGGTCTGTCAACGCCATCCGAGCGCGCCGAATCCATCAGGTGTGGTTTCGCCCATCATTTTGTAAAGCCCGCCCCGCTTCCGGACATTCTTGCCGCGATCGTATCTCGCCCGAGCTAGCGGTACGAATGGTTCTGAGGCAATTGCGGCGACCAATCGATCGCTTCCGGCCCCGCTTCAGACTGACCGGAATTGGCCGAACCTGGAAATACGAGATCGCCTGGAACGCCGCGATCCCTGGTTGAAAGCCGAGCTTCCGTAGAAGACCCACAAGAGACAGTCGCCCCTCTTTGAACATCCAGTGCATCAAGTCACACCCGTAGAAAGAAGCGACTCCGCCGTCTATGCCATCATCCGGTACATTGACCCGATTACGGGAGATCATGATGAGCAGCAAGTGGTTTTCGAAATTCGCGAGCTACCTTTCCACGATGACCGGTAGGCCCGCCACCTTTGTGATGGCCGTCGCCCTTGTGATCGTGTGGGCGACCACCGGCCCGTTCTTTCACTACAGCGACACATGGCAACTCGTGATCAACACGTCGACCACGATCGTCACGTTCCTGATGGTCTTCCTGATCCAGAACACCCAGAACCGTGACACGGCGGCGATGCAGATCAAGCTCGACGAGCTGATCCGCGCAATGGAAGGTGCGCATAACGCGCTGCTCGATCTCGAAGAACTCGAGGAAAAAGACCTGAGCCGTTTCCGAAAACACTACGAAAAACTGGCGGAAGAAGCGCGGACCGCGCTGCGCGCGGGCGGCACCGACACCGGTTCGCCGTTCGTCGATAACCACGATGACAATGACGACGACCGACGAGGCGATGAGAATCGCGATGGCAAGCCGGGGGCCGCGCCGCAACGCGGCTAGCAAAACGCGCTGTCCGGCTGCGGCGCGCATCCGCTCGATGAGTGTCAACACCTCCGCCGGCGCTTTTCTGGGTGGCAAGCGAATGACCGAAAGTGGCCGAACCGGGAAATCCGAGGTCGCCTCGAACACCGCGATCCATGGTTGAAAGCCGAACTTCCGTAGACGACCCAAAGCAGACGAGCCTCGAGCCGCCAAGCGGGCGACGGTTTCCGAGGGCCAAGCAGCCATTCTTCGACCAACGGCGCCTTCGCCCCAGCAGCGTCCTTTGCACCGCTCCAGGCCAAACGGAACAGGCTAACGGCAACCATGTCCTCGTTCGGATCGGCTCGCGACCATCCCTAGCTTCCAAGCCTGTTTGGAGCACACGGATATCGACAGATGCCGTTCAACTGTGGGCGAGACCGAACAATCGTCATCAAGCGCTGCCAGCCGCCCGGCGCGAGCAAGCTTCCAAGCAATCCAATCCTTCCGTGCGTCGCTACCAAGTTCCGACATCGGATTTCTATTGCATTATGCTCGTACTTCTATATTATGATCATAATTCAATGGAGCAACGCCTCTCTTCCAGCTCGGGAAGACGAAGTCACACCTTTCTTGCGAGGAAACTAATGAACGACACGCTCAGCAGCTCTACCCGAACATCTGCGCGAGAAGTGCAGAGGTTCGCTTCGTTGGGGCTCGCCGCGGCCGCTGACGCGATCCGTGCCGGTGAGATGACCTCAGAGGCGTACACGACGGCGCTGCTGCAGCAGGCCCGGTCGCACGCTGACCTTAGCGCTTTCATCACCATCGACGAAGACAGCGTGCTTGAGGCAGCGAATAACGCAGACAAGGCGCGGTCTGCCGGGGCAGAGGGCCCCCTGCTGGGTGTGCCAATCGGGGTGAAGGACAGCTACCTGACGAAAGGGCTGCGCACGAGCATCGGCCTGGATCAACTGGCGCGCTTCATTCCGACGGAAGATGCCGATGCGGTCCGGGCGATAAAGGATGCAGGCGCCCTAATTCTTGGGAAGAACAATCTCGTTGAGATGTCCTATGGGCTGACCGGACATAACGAACGCTATGGTCAGGTTAAAAACCCGCGCGCCCACGATCACGTCTCGGGAGGCTCCTCTAGCGGTTCTGCTGCGTCCGTGGCCGCCGGGATAGTACCCGCCTCGTTGGGCGGCGATACAGTTGGCTCGATCCGTGTGCCCGCGTCTCTCTGCGGCGTCGTTGGATTCAAGCCGACCACGGGACGCTGGCCACGTCACGGCGTCGCTCCGATCTCCCACACTCTCGACACGACCGGAGTGTTCGCACGCAACGTTGAAGACTGCATACTGATGGATCAGGTCGTCACCGGCGACAAGGTCGTGGAACCCGTAGAGCGAGACCCCAATCTGAGAGGAGTCCGACTGGCTTTTGCGCCGGGGCAGTTTCTCGGTTTGGTGGACCCGGAAGTCGAGGATCGTTTTCGTGAGGTAGTTCGGCGGTTGCGGGACGCGGGCGCGGAGATCTTTGAGATCGACCTCGGGGATGATTTCAATGCTCTCATCCAGACAACCACGTGGGGAATTTTCGCCCATGAGACCCAAGGCGCGATCTCTGAATTCCTCCGCCTGCACAATATTCCGATCACATTCGAGGCGATTTATGAAAGCCTCAAGCCGCAGCTTCGTGAAGCGTGGGCGCACATCGTACTGCCGGGCGGCGCAGGTGCTACTTCACTGGAAGCCTATCAGACTGCGCTCCACGTGAGCCGTCCGGAAATCCACCGCCGTTTGAGCCAGCTGTTCGCCACGCAAGGAGCACTTGCCATTCTGCAGCCGACGACGCCCTGCACGGCGCCTTCGATCGATGAGCAGGGCGCATTTCGCATCGCGGGCCAGGAAGTAAGCAATCTCGCCTTGGCCAACCACACTTTGTCAGCGAGCAGCGTGGGTCTGCCGGGTATCAGCCTCCCTGCGGGCGTGTCCCGCGCCGGCCTCCCGATCGGTCTTGAACTGGACGCCCCGCTGGCAAGCGACCAGGCGCTTCTGAAGCTTGCCCGCCGGATTGAGACAGTCTTAGGCGTCCAGCCGCCGTCGCTCTGACGTACTCGTCCCCCTTTTTACAAACGGGTCAACCCCGAACAGAACCGAACTCAGGATCGGCAAATGGCCAATGTCCTGTACACCACACGAACCATCCCGATTGACCACGTCACAATCAAATCGTTAAAGCCGTTCGAGGATGTTAGAGCCAGGCTCGAGGCCCTGGCGCCTCGCATCGATGACGGGATCTTCACACTTCTGCGATACGGTGAAAGCACCCTCGCGCTTCGAGAGTTGGAGGCATGTCCGCCACTCACTATTTTTGGCCAGCGTGACCACGGAGCGCTACTGGCTATTGCTGGACTGACGCGCCGATCCATCCAGTACGATATCGGCAATCCGCTCACCGCGTCGAAGATGACCCGTCATCAACTATCCGCGGGCCTCTATGCGCCCATTCGCGTGCTGTTGCGCGAGGACGGCGATGATGTTGTCGGATTTGAGTATGATCGGCCAGCCTCCGTTTTCGGCCAGTTCGGTAGCGAGGAGGTCAATGCCGTAGCTCAGCAGCTTGATCGCGACCTCCGAGCCTTGTTGGAGGCGGCTGCTAATTAACGGCTGCGAGACACGAGTGGAGAGAAAATGCGTTTCGAAAAAGGTCACAAAGCCGCGACCCGGCAGCATATCCTCGAGGTCGCCTCGAAAAGCTTCCGGCGCGCGGGAGTTTCGGCTGCGGGCATCAGCGGGATCATGGGAGCGGCCGGCCTGACCAACGGCGCTTTCTATCTCCACTTCGCCTCCAAGGAGGAGCTCGTCCGCGAGGCGGTCGAAAGCGCACTCGCGGAGCGGCAACTGGACCTCGAAGAGAAACTCCAAGCCGGCGCTGACCTTGAGAAAGTGATTCGAAGCTACCTAAGTCAAGCGCATCGCGAGGACCTGGCATGCGGATGTCCTTCGGCAGCTTTGCTTCCGGAACTTGGTCGACACTCGGTGCCCATACGGCAAACCTATGAAAATGGATTGCGAAGCTTCGTTGCGACGTTGGCCGCATTGCTCCCAGACGCAGATTCGAAATCGGCGGATCGTCGGGCAGCTGCCATCTTTGCTCTCATGGTGGGCACCCTTCAGCTGGCGCGCGCCGTGCCAGACGCTGCACGCGCGGAGGAAATCCTGGAAGGCGGCGTCGAGGCAGCGCTCGTCCTTGCACGCGAGTCACAAGAATGAACTTGGCGGCCCGGGCTCCTTAGCTGAGCCAGTGCAATGCATGAGATCCACGGTGACCTGCAGATTGACGAACGGCCGCCAACCGGTGCGAAGCGGCCGTTCGAGCATCCTCCCCGTGACACGATCGAATGTCAGAAACTGGCCGATCACTAGTTAAACTCCGTCCGATAGAGCCGACCCGATGAGCGCTCTATTCGTGATCAAGCCGTGGCAGGTCCGCGAGCGTTCGGTCCGCGTCGGAATCAGCGACCACCATTTCGATGCCTTCGCGTCCGGCCTCGTCGACGACGCGTCGGACCTCTGGGCCAGCAACACGCTGTCCATCCAGCGGAAAGACTGTTACGACGGTGTCGCCCTTAGCCAGTGCATCTACCACTTCGATTACAGGTGATGCGTGCGGAGTGACCTCAAATTGCTCGCCGCTGACGGACACCTGCCCCCAAAGCACGTGTGTGACCCTTTGCGAATTCCCGTCCATCCGAACCGCCGTTATAGCGTGCACTGCCATCGCTTTCCCGCCTTTGTTGGGGAAATCCTAGCATGAGCGCAACGATCAGTTCGGCACCTACCGATACCGCGAGCCGGCGACGCACCCTTCGTTGACCGTGCGCGGACGATGTTCTTCATGCTGAACCCGGGCGCGGTCAACACCAGTTGCGACGACCGATCATCAGGCGCTGCCGCTCGCGAACCTCGCAAGGCCGCCGCAGCACTGACGTCCACGTTACCCCAGGCAGATCGCAAGCGCTCGGCGGCACGCATCGCGCTATCGGGTCTCGTGGACCGTACCTTCGCCTGGGGATCCGGATCGAAAGGTTGCGCGCGTTCCAGAGCAGTTTGAGTTTCTTACCGCGCAGGAGGCATTCAGGTACGCGGAAAAACGCGCGCATATATTCATTGACTGCATGTCGTCGCGTTCTTCGCCAGGGTGAAAGGCGACGCAAGCTCCTAGCACGCCGACGACGATTACACGAGGTGATCGTTGTTTTTTCGCGGATGCCGATTGGGCTATCGACCGGCGGTGAGCGTGCTTGGCTCATCAGCAAGCTTCCTCTGCCGGATGATCGAAGACCGAACGATGGCTGTACTGCGAGGGGCGTCGAACTGACTATGCCATGACGCACGCCGCAAAAAATCCATTCGTCTCAGGACCGGACCAATGATCCAGGAGGCAGATGATGAAGTCCGAGGTGCATCGGTTTGTCTACACTCGCTCGCAGGGTCTCAAGCGGTCGTATGCTGTGACCGTAAATGTTGTCAGACTCGATTCGGGGATATTCGAATAGAGTGTCTGGGTGCATCACGAAGGCGCGTTCAAAGGAAATGGCCTCCTTTTTCCGCTCGCATCGAGCAATGCCGACGACGCGGCAGCAGAAACGCGTGGTCGCATCGGGGACGATATCAAACAGTTGGCAGGTGTGACGGAGTAAAAGGCCGTCAGGAGAAGGCGCGTTGTGACCGACGGCCGGAACGATGAATGCGGTCCTGTCGATGTCGCACAGCCGTGTTCGGCGCCCATGTTGCCGTCGTGCTGATCGGCGATTCGTAAGCCAATCATTTGATTCCCCAACCCGTACTTTCGCTCGCCTCGCCGGTCGTCGCGGACTGTGCATCACCGGCGGAACGGCTGCCCGGTCGCCTGCCGGCCGGTTGCAGGGCGACACGCAACTGATCAAGCGTAAAAGGCTTGCGCAGCGCCGACCATTCGAATCCAAACCTCTCGTGGTCGGGGACAACGTTTCCCGAAGCGAAAATGATCCGAAGTTCCGGGCGGATGGCAATCGCGCGTCGCGCCAGCTCGGTGCCTGACATATCCGGCATGACGATGTCGGTGAGCAGGACATCGAAGTCGTTTCCGTCAAGCGCGTCCAGCGCCTGTGCCGCGCTTGCCGCGCGCTGTGGATGCAATCCGACCAGTGCCAGCAGTTCGCAGGTTGCCTCTAGCGAAGCGGCGTCGTCTTCGACGACCAGAATCCGCAGGCCGCCCCCGTCTACGGCGGCCCCACGCCCGGCGCGGTTGGCAACTGCGCCCGCCCGGCTCGCCTTCTTGTCGCTGGTGCCGAGCACCTGTCGCACTTTGGCGGCGAGTTGCTGACGGCTGTATGGCTTGCTCAGCAGCTCCACACCCGGGTCCAGTCGGCCGCCGTGGACAATGGCGTTCTGTGTGTACCCGGAAGTGAAAAGGACCTTCAGCCCCGGCAACATCGCAACGGCCCTCCGAGCCATTTCGGGACTGCGCAGGACGCCTGGCATCACCACGTCAGTGAACAGCAGATCGATGTGCACGCCGCTCGCCACGACGGTCAGCGCCTGCTCGGCGTCGTTGGCCTTGAGCACCGCATAGCCGAGGCCTGAGAGCATTTCCACGACCGTCGACTGAACTCTCAGGTCGTCCTCCACGACGAGAATTGTCTCGTCGCCGTGCCTCAGACCGGCGGGCGTGCCCGCTCTGCTTTCAACTGCCGCGCCGATAGAACGCGGCAGATAGATCCTGACGGTCGTTCCTTCGCCAATCTCGCTGTAAAGGCGGATGTGCCCGCCGCTCTGCTTGACGAATCCGTAGGCCATGCTCAAGCCCAGCCCCGTACCTCGACCCTCGGGCTTCGTGCTGAAAAATGGATCAAAAGCGCGGTCCATCACGTCCCGGCTCATGCCGGTTCCGGTGTCTGTGACGGCCAGCATCACATACTGGCCGGCGGCGACGTCGGGAACCGAGGCCACGTATTCGTCGTCGAGCGTCGCATTCGAAAGCTCAACAGTGAGCTTGCCGCCATCGGGCATTGCATCGCGGGCATTGATCGCGAGGTTGAGGATCACGTTTTCAAACTGATTCGGGTCGACAATCGTATTCCACAGCCCCCCCGCCACTACGGACTCGATCTCAATTGACTCACCCAGCGCCCGTCGCAGAAGGTCGTCGAGCGACCGGAGCTGACGCGCAGGATTGACCACCACCGGGGCAAGAGGTTGCTGTCGACCAAATGCAAGCAGCTGCGATGCGAGCTTCGCACCGCGGTCCACTGCGTCGATCGCGTTACCAAGCCGCTCGGCGCTCCATTGATCGCGGCCATGCCTGCTTTCGAGCAGTTCCAGGTTGCCCCGCAGCACCTGCAGAACGTTGTTGAAGTCGTGTGCCACACCGCCCGTGAGTTTGCCCAACGCTTCCATCTTCTGCGCCTGGAACAGTTCGCTCCGCGTTTGCTCAAGTAGCTCGGCTGCCCGCCGTCGCTCGGAAATGTCGCGCGTGACTTTTGCAAATCCCACCAGTTGTCCATCCTCATGGATGGCATCGATAATGACATGCGCGAAAAATCGGCTACCGTCGCGCCGTACGCGCCAGCCTTCGGCCTCAAAACGTCCCTCCTGTCGGGCTGTCTCCAGTCCCCGGAACGGGACGCCGGCTGCCACATCCTCGGGGGTGTAAAACCGGGAAAAATGTGACCCGATGATCTCGCCCTCGGTGTACCCCTTGATCCGCCGCGCGCCTGAGTTCCAACTGGTGATACGCCCATCGGGCGAGAGCATGAAGATGGCATAGTCAGTGACACCCTGAATCAGAAGGCGGAAGTTCCGTTCGCTCCTGAGTACCGCGTCGTGGGCGGTCCTTTTGTCACTGACGTCGGAGATCACCGTGCCGAATCCAATTAGCTGACCCTGGCTATCGCGCAGTGCCGTCATGACGACGTTTGCCCAGAACGGTGTGCCGTCTTTGCGCAGGCGCCAGCCCTCGATGGCATATCGCCCGGCCTCAGCCGCAGCCCGCAGCGCTGCCTCGGGGGCACCAGAAACGCGGTCCGCCTCGGGAAAAAAGACGGCATATGGCTCTCCAATAATCTCGGGAGGCCGGTAGCCCTGGATGCGTTCGCCGCCGGGGTTCCAGGTCAGGACCATCCCTTCGGGCGAGACAGCGAAGATCGAATAGTCCTGGGTCGATTCGGCCCAGAGTCTGAGCCAGTCGGACTCGAATGCGGCCGGTCGTGGGTCAATGTCGTCCATTTATGGATTGTCTAAGCCTTCGAACCAGCGTCCGTGTATAAGAAACTACGTACGCGCAATAAACGGACCAGGCGCCGAACTATTAATCACGTACGTTTCAGAACTGCCAGCCTGGCGCCTTGTACGGACAGCGCCGAACTGTCTACGCGCCACGCGTCTGTCAGGAATGCCGGCAGCGGGACGCCTGGCTTTTTTTCGCCGGTCGCCTAGAGTTGTTTGGAGCGGCCGTCGGCAACCATGTCCGATAGCCGCCCTCGCAAAGGCCAGGCAGGGGAACGCCTGGCCTCTTTTTTCAGTCGCCGTCATCATGCCGACTGATCGGGCAACGCAGCACGCGCGTCGTGTCGCGATGGCGCACCGGAATGGAACGCTGCGTCAATGCCGGCAATCCCTTCTCACACCGGCCTGAACTAGCTCTCTTCGTTGAAATCGAAAACTGAAACGACATCAGAGAAGTCCTCTTTTCGATGGATTGCCGACGAAGACGCTCGGGTATCCTGCCGGTCTCTCAGGTTCTGCCTCGCGTTCGGACTGGGCGGGATCACTTGGCCGGCCCTCGCGGTCGGCTACTTTTTGCACGCCGCTGACAGCGGCCACAAGCATCAGACCGTCGCAGCATCCGCGCTGGCGTAATTATTGCTGCAATGCAACACCACCGGCGGTCGGGGGGAGGAAGCGCATGGCGGCAAACAAACTCGTGAAAGTGCATGCGGCAGTTGGCGAACGTGTGTTCGTGGCGACCTTTAAGCCCACGACGGGGCACCTGCGGGTCCTTGAAGGCGATCGGACTCTACTTGCGATGAGTGCACCCGACTCGTGGATGGCGCTCGCCACTTCAGGGCGGGCGGCGGCGACAGGATGGGGTTCGCATCCCGGCGAGGTGGAGCTGACCGCGTTCCTGGAAGACTATCTTTGCGCCGGCCGCGATGAGACTGCGACGCCGTCACGTGGTTAGCTGCCGAGAAGCGTTCAGTTGTCAGAGCTGCCCGTGTCGATATCAGCGTCGGCTCAAGCTGCGGAACTGGCGGCGTCCGGCAGACCGAAGCGCTCTCGTTATTGTAGGCGTCGAATCGCTGATTCTAGTAATTGGGCAGCGGTCCAGTACGCGACCCACGGGTCTTGAGCCTGGAAGCTCAGATATTCGCGCGCCGTCTGGACGGACCACGGCGCGCCGCTCTTGAGTTCGGACAGTTGCTCCCACGACAACGGCACCGACACGTCCATTCCGGGGCGCGCCCGCGCGGAGAACGCGGCTGGCGGTTTCTAAAATTTCTCGACCCAAGGCCTGATTTCAAGCTCCCAAGACCACGCGCTGCGATATACCATCGGAGTCAACAAGCCGAGCCTTTACGCTGCGTTCGGTAGCAAGGAAGAGCTGTTCTTCAAGGCGTTAAGCCTGTATCAGCAGCGGCTGGGATCGTTCGCGGCACCATCACTGGAATTGCCTTCGGCACGCAGCGGTCTCGAAGCTTTCCTTCGTGCTTTGGCGACGTTTCAGAGTGCCCCGGCAACGCCACAGGGATGCCTCCTGGTTCAAGGAGCGCTGACTGGCAGCGACGATTCGAAGCGTGTGTCGAAGGTCATGTGTGATGTACGCGCATCTGGCGTCGAGATGATCCGCCAATGCCTGGAGCGCGGAGTCAAACAGGGCGAATTGCCGGCCGATACAGATATCGAAGCACTGGCTCGATATTTCGGCGCTGTTTCCAATGGCGTCTCGGTACAGGCGGCCAGTGGTATTCCGACGGAAAAGCTGCACGAGACAATCAGCATTGCAATGCGAAACTGGCCGGAGGTCAGCTGATAAAACAACCTCGTCCTCGTTCGGCCGTAGATGAATCGACGGACGCGGACCCGCAATGCTCGTTCGCCTGCTGACTGACCCGGCAGCGCCGCAGAATGGCGAAGACTCTCTTGTCAATGAACGATTGATGCCGCGGTGGGCACCGTCCCGGCTAGGCACCCGTGAAGGTTCTCTCCGGGCGCGGGCGCGTCAGATTTGGATGATGAACGCCGGCATCGACGGGTATTCTGGCGCATAGATGTGTAGCCCAGATGAGATCCAAAACCCGGATTCGACGGGCCGTTATTCGGCCAAAGCCGACGGTCGCCGATCAGCCGCTGTGCGGCGGCTGATCGGCGCTTCACTGACATTCTCAGACCCGTGCCAAAGAATGTCTCGTCTCTCTATCGACGAATGAGTCTTCACGACCCGGAGTTGCCCTTCGGTCCGGCCTGGCCGCAACGTCCACTTTGGAAGTCTAACGGACATACGTCAGCGTCCAGTCGAACGCGCAGGCTTCCCGGATAGCCCCACCGGACTCGGGCCAACTTAATATATGGAGCACGCACTCGCGCACGTCGTCCACTGTTACGTGCGGCTGCGACGCGAGTGCACTGGTAATATTTGGCTGACCCGAAAACTCGGTATGCCCTGCCATATGCCGACATTCCAAAAGAGCGACATCGCACGAACACAGCTTGAGACGGCTGTAGACATCTTCTTTAAGGGATTCAGTCATCACTCAGTCATCACACTCGCCGGTGCGGCAAGCGGAATTCTGGACGGCCTTCTACTCGCGGCCGGTAAAGAGCCGTTTATTGACTATGCGCGCCGGGTCCATGCGGCGCTACAGGGTCAGATGCCTGCTCGAGTCAAGTTCGCGCATTTCATCGAGAAGAGGCTCGGTGTCTCATCGCACAAGCATTTGTCAGAGACCGATGATAATTCGATCACGCTAGACCTTGAGGACCTTGCAGAGAAAGCTCTGACTCGAGCAATCGTTGAATACGTGACGTTGTACGGACAGGAAGAGCCGTTTGTAAAGGCATACCTGCAATGGTCTTGGGTAACTAAAGACGGGCCAGGACTATTGAGGAAATATACCGAGGTACCTCCAAAAATGAGGCTGAAATCAGAATGACGACCAAGACGTACACTCGCCACCAACTCGCGGCGGACCAACTTCGCACGGCAGTCTGCCTCTTCATCGCAGGTCGCGACCGCTTCTCGGTGATCACGCTCGCGGGTGCGGCAGACGTCATTCTCTCTCGCCTTGTTCTCAATTCCGGACAGGAGAACTTTACTGACTCGATTATTAGAATGGAGATCGAGAAGGGCGGCCCCGAGAGAACGCGAGCGGAAGCCGGGAAGGCTGTCAACGACATGCTCCTCGTTAACGCGCTGAAGCATTTTGATCAGGGCGATGATGGGACCGTGGAAGTAGACGACTTGGAAGAATGCGCGCTCGCTGCGATCCTAAAAGCGATGGCGAACTACGTTGCTCTTTCCGGAAAGAAGGAGAGCTGGGTGCAAGCATTCTTCTTTTGGATCAAACAGAATCTTGACCCAAACAAATACAACGTGGACCGCGATCCAAACTGGGTCGGGCCGAAGCCCGGAGCATAGCCGGCAGCCGAATGCGTCGATCGCCGCCCACCAGTGCAGGATGTAGGTTTCGCGTCAGTGAATCAAACTCCACGGGGAGGTAAGCGTTGCGGCACGTCTATTCACACGTCCGTCTCCCGAAGTTGGTCAAGAATAGTCTGAACCGACGTTGCAATGTACTTAGACCTCAGTGACTTGGTCATAGGTGAGCGGTACGCATACTCTGAAAAGACATCCTTTTCCGTAGACTTCAATCTCAGAGACCGGAAAAAAGTCGAGTCAAGGTATAAATCTGCCGGTGCGTGAACATTTGCGCGGATTGATTGGCGAGCAGCCTCGTCTATCGCCATGAGTTGGGCAAAAGGGAGTCCGAGAGTATTCAATGAAATGTGATTTCCGCTTGCCGACCGGTGCAATGGTTCGTGTTCGGCATAGGAATTGAGGCCTTGTGTCATGATCGCGTACGCTGTGACACCTAGCGACTTTTCAAAGGCACAGCGCAGTTCGACGACCACTGGCAACAACATTTCCGGCGCATACGTATAGCGTATTTCGCTACCGACGTGCCCAACCGACCAAGCTTGCTTGACTAACAAGCTGTCGGCGAACGATATGAAGCCGAAGTCTGGGTATCTGTCTGCAATAGCATCAATCTCGTCTCGGAGGTGCCGCAAGGACTCCGCGCGCAACTTCCCCGCACGAAGAAGATCCTTAATACCAATTGCGTCGACGATTGCAAACGCCGCGAGCGGACGCTCGTGTAGTTCGGTCAGCCAGTCTGACCGAACGAAAATCGTCGGTTTTTCATCGTATTTCCATATATCGACACATGCCACGAATGCAGACTTGGGTAAAAAAACTGATACTTCATGGAAACGATCGAAAGTGTTTGGATACCACGACAACTCTATCCATTCGTGATCAACCGACCGAGCCGCTGCATGGCTAACGAAACCACCGGCTAGGCTGGCATGCTTTCCTTCGAAGTGGTTTGTCCATTCCCTCTCATAGGCTTCAATCTCCTGTTCGTCCCTGACGATAATGTCACGGTCCAAAGGAACATCGGCAAATGCTGTCGACCCAAATTCTACGCGTTCAAACATGCATCTCTCCGTGCCATTGGACTGATTATAAATCCCTTGCTTTCTCTGCCATGGTAACCTTCAACCTCGGAACGGGCCGATAGTGGTCAATCGACCTATCAACCGCTGACGCTGATGGTAAGCCACTTCGGCGCGCATGCTCAACGCCAAGCCTTACATCTCATGCGTGAATGTCCCTTGTCTGGCCGTAACCGACGGTCAAACGTCTATGTGAGAGACGGTTCGAACGGCCGAAAATGGCCCAGACTGTGTCGAAACGGGCGGCCACAAGAAATAACGAAACCGGTCTCATCGGACGTTGCAGCTTTTCGATTGCGACAAGCCGAACGAAACCCGGCGAACAGATTGCAAAGGTTCAACAACCCCATGCGGGCATCACGCCCGCATTGCTGTCATAAGCGTTTCTGAACCGAGTAACCGGATCACTCGCTTCATGTTGTACGCCAGCACGTGCAAGCTCATTTCAGTGCTCACTCGTTCGATGGTCCGCGTGAGGAAATGAGTGGCCCCCATCCATGCCTTAATCGTGCCGAAGGGATGCTCGACTGTCTCTCGCCGGGTACGCATTATCTCAGGAGCATGATCAAGTCGCGCCTGCATTTCCTCAACAAGGGTCTCGTGCTCCCAGCGGGTCATACGCCGCTCAGTGCCCGGCGTACATTTCTCTTTTAACGAGCACTGCTGGCAATTCGAACTCCAATACTTGCCGAGCTTCAGAGCACGCTCTATGGTCCAGCATCGCCAGATGAGCCGCTCACCGGCCGGACACCGATATTCGTTCGTTTCCGGGTTGTAAATAAAATCATCCCTGCTGAAACGGCCATGCGCCGTGGCGGTTGATGTCACCGTCTTTGCCACGAATACGGTGATGCCAGCTTCGTGGCATGCAAGTATCTCTTCGCTCTTGTAGTAGCCTCGATCCGCGATCGCAGTGAGTTTGCCTACACCCATTTCCGTTCGGGCAAGCTTCGCCATCGACGTCAGTTGATCACGATCAATGCCGTTGTTAGTTACCTCGTGCGCGACGATCAAATGGTGCTTCGTATCCACTGCCGTCTGGACGTTGTAGCCAACAACTCCGGTCCCACGCGTCTTCATTGAACGCGCGTCCGGGTCGGTAAGCGAAACCTGCTTGTCAGGTGTCGCGTTCAGTCGCACCTCGATCTCCTTGAGGCTTCGCATCTGCTCCTTCAAGGCCGCAATCTTGTCTTGCAGTCGCTCTGTCCTGACCTTCGCGACTGCCGGCTCCTGACGATCCGCTGTGTCCATTGCCTCGAGATAGCGAGCGATACTTGACTCGATGTCGCGCATGCGTCGTTCAAGCTTCGCGCTCGTGAAGTTACGGTCGCGGTGGTTCACCGCCTTGAACTTGCTGCCGTCAATCGCAACGATCGCTTCGGCGAAGAGGTCCAGACGCTGGCACAGCACGACGAACTGACGGCAGACGCTACGGATCGCTTTGCCGTTGTCTTTACGGAACCGCGCAATGGTCTTGAAGTCTGGTGCCAGGCGGCCCGTAAGCCACATGAGTTCGACGTTGCGCTGAGCCTCGCGTTCAAGGCGGCGGCTCGACTGAATACGATTCAGGTACCCGTAGATATAGATCTTGAGCATCACCTCGGGGTGATACGACGGCCGACCAGTCAACGCTGGTTCGACGCCTTCAAACCCAAGCTTACGAAGATCAAGCTCATCGACAAAGACATCAACTACGCGCACGGGATTGGTGTCCGTCACGTAGTCATCGAGCGCTTCAGGAAGGAGAGAGCTTTGTGTACGATTGTCGCCTTGAACGAACCGTTTCATGTTGCTCATCCTCGCTTTCGGATGGCAAATTTTAACGCATCCAAAATGCGTTTTGACACAATCTGGGCCGAAACCGGAAATCCGACGCACAGCAGGATGCCCGCGTTGAGATCTCTCGCACCTACTTCCCCCTGAGTTCAAGCATGGCCTACTCCTCCGACCTCGACGCGTCCCTTGTCCACTCCGGCGGAACTAGCCCCAGTTGCCG
>NZ_JAWRXV010000315.1:0-386 GCF_046534875.1 Paraburkholderia sp. SIMBA_054
GGGCATTTGCCCGACCGTCGCCGGCGGGTGCTGGTCCGAAGCCGGCTCGACGGCCGGAAGGTGATGGTCGTACGGCATCGCGATGGCACCGGGGGCCGGGGCGCTACCAGTTCCACCGCATGCCGGCCTTCCCGTTCCAGGAGGTGTCCTGGCCATTGAAGCTCCAGCTGTAGTCGATGTCCGCGTAGAAGTAGCCGGTGCGGGAGACCTGCCAGGTGCCGCCTATCCCGAGCTCGGCCCAGCTGCCGCCAAGGTCGACCTGGAAGGGCACGTAGCCGCTCGATGTCTCGAACTCGCTTCTGGGCTTGCCCTTGAATTCATGCCAGATATTGGCGCGCAGCCACGCATTGCCGGTTCGCGGTTCGTCGGATGCGTTGCGTCGCTCG
>NZ_JAWRXV010000316.1:0-386 GCF_046534875.1 Paraburkholderia sp. SIMBA_054
GAGGTCGCTATAGGGAGAACATATGGGGTGGAGTAGCGATATAAAGTTTGTCTGCAAGATTGTGTAAAATACAAAATTGAAAACCCAATGGGAGTGAGACATGAAAAATATGTTTGGTAAGGCAGCCTTTGCTGCGGTGGTGCTATCGTCGCTCGCTGGCAATGCTCAGGCGGAAGTGAAGGACGCAGTGGTCGGCTTTTTAATGCCAGACCAGGCATCGACGCGCTATGAGGAGCGCGATTATCCGGGCTTCGCTTCCGAGATGAAGAAAATCTGTGAAAGCTGCAAAGTACTTTATCTCAATGCCGATGGTGATGCGAGCAAGCAGCAGCAGCAGTTCAACTCGGTCATATCGCAAGGTGCAAAAGTGATAGTGCTCGACGCGG
>NZ_JAWRXV010000317.1:0-386 GCF_046534875.1 Paraburkholderia sp. SIMBA_054
GACCGGCTCCGTCACGCTGCGCTGCGTGTTTCCGAACCCGGACGGCGTGCTGCTGCCCGGCATGTTCGTGCGTGCGCGGCTCGAGGAAGGCGTGAACCACCAGGCGATCACAGTCCCGCAAATCGCGGTCTCGCGTGCGTCCGACGGCTCGGCGAGTGTGCTTACCGTGAGTGCCGACAACAAGGTCGTGCAGACACCGGTCACTGCGGATACGGCGTCGGGCTCGGACTGGATCGTTACGAGCGGCCTGAAGACGGGCGACCGCGTGATCGTGTCTGGTTTGCAGAACGCGCGCACCGGCGCGGTCGTGAAGCCGGTCGAGACGCCCGCCACCGCCGACAACGCAAACGCGGCAAACGCCGCGAACGCCGCGAACGCCGCAAAGG
>NZ_JAWRXV010000318.1:0-384 GCF_046534875.1 Paraburkholderia sp. SIMBA_054
CGCTTTGCGCGACCATGTCCTTGAAGGAACGCCCCTCGAGCTCGTGGGCGATAAATACGTCACGTTGATTCGGCGGCAACTCATCGAGCGCGTCCTGCAAAGCCTTGAGCAATAGAGCGCGAGCGTAGAGCGCTTCGGGACCGGCATCGTGCGCCGGCAGCGCGAGGTCGAGGCGATATTCGCTGCCGGCGTCGTCGTCGGTCTCGAACGGATCGGGCAGCGGCTGCTCTCTTTTCTTGCGAAAGCGATCGATGATGCGGTTGCGCGCGGCGCGGAAAAGCCACGCGCTGGCCTGTTCGATCGGAGCGGGAAGCCGGTAAGCCTGCACGAATTCGTGGAACACGTCCTGCAGGATGTCCTCGGCATCGTCCGGGTCGCGTATTC
>NZ_JAWRXV010000319.1:0-383 GCF_046534875.1 Paraburkholderia sp. SIMBA_054
AACCCCTTGGGGCCTCTAAACGGGTCTTGAGGGGTTTTTTGCTGAAAGGAGGAACTATATCCGGATTGGCGAATGGGACGCGCCCTGTAGCGGCGCATTAAGCGCGGCGGGTGTGGTGGTTACGCGCAGCGTGACCGCTACACTTGCCAGCGCCCTAGCGCCCGCTCCTTTCGCTTTCTTCCCTTCCTTTCTCGCCACGTTCGCCGGCTTTCCCCGTCAAGCTCTAAATCGGGGGCTCCCTTTAGGGTTCCGATTTAGTGCTTTACGGCACCTCGACCCCAAAAAACTTGATTAGGGTGATGGTTCACGTAGTGGGCCATCGCCCTGATAGACGGTTTTTCGCCCTTTGACGTTGGAGTCCACGTTCTTTAATAGTGGACTCT
>NZ_JAWRXV010000320.1:0-381 GCF_046534875.1 Paraburkholderia sp. SIMBA_054
GTGCAAAGCAGGTTGCGCTGCCCGAATATTCGTTGCGCTCAGAGCTTACGCCGCAGATTCTCTCGGTGCTGCTCGTGTCGCCGGATCGCATGTCGATGTTCAATCTGTTCCGCTACATCCAGCATCTGACCGAGAATCATCAGGACACGCAGCGTTACGAGATCGCGCTGTGGCGCAAGGTGCTGTATCCGTTTGCCGTGTTCGTCATGCTGGTGCTGTCGCTGCCATTCGCATATCTGCATACGCGGGCCGGCGTGGTCGGCATGAAGGTGTTCGGCGGGATCATGCTCGGCATGAGCTTCCAGTTGTTCAACACGCTGTTCTCGCATATCGGCACGCTCAACACCTGGCCTGCGCCGCTAACGGCGGCAACCCCAGGGC
>NZ_JAWRXV010000321.1:0-381 GCF_046534875.1 Paraburkholderia sp. SIMBA_054
CCCGGGATTTCACCCCTGACTTAAAAGTCCGCCTACGTGCGCTTTACGCCCAGTAAATCCGAACAACGCTAGCCCCCTTCGTATTACCGCGGCTGCTGGCACGAAGTTAGCCGGGGCTTCTTCTCCGGTTACCGTCATTATCTTCACCGGTGAAAGAGCTTTACAACCCTAGGGCCTTCATCACTCACGCGGCATGGCTGGATCAGGCTTGCGCCCATTGTCCAATATTCACCACTGCTGCCTCCCGTAGGAGTCTGGGCCGTGTCTCAGTCCCAGTGTGGCTGATCATCCTCTCAGACCAGCTATGGATCGTCGCCTTGGTGAGCCTTTACCTCACCAACTAGCTAATCCAACGCGGGCCGATCCTTTGCCGATAAATCT
>NZ_JAWRXV010000322.1:0-381 GCF_046534875.1 Paraburkholderia sp. SIMBA_054
CGTAGCTGGCGGTGGCCTGCCAGGCCTGGTTCTTCAGGTCGGCGCGATCGGCGCCCAGGGCCACCTCCTGCTGCGAGACGATGTACTCGCCGAGGAAGCCGAAACCGTTGTGGTAGTAGTACCCCTGCGGCGACCAGCGCAGGTTGCGGCCATCCGCCGCGACAGTGCTGCGGTAGTTGAAGAACTGCACCTGGCCCGGCGTGCGGTAGCGCGGCAGGAAGTTGTTGCCCACGCCGTCCTTGTCGCCAATGCTGGCGCCGATGGCGAAGCCCAGGCCCGACCATGCGCTGGCATCGTTCTTGAATGGTTCGAAGAACACCCGGCCGGCGTACTCGAATTCGTTGTCCGGGTTGCTGGTGACCGCGTCGCGGCCATCGACCG
>NZ_JAWRXV010000323.1:0-380 GCF_046534875.1 Paraburkholderia sp. SIMBA_054
CGACGCGATGATCCAGGCCGTGCAGCAGCGCTTTGCCGGTCACACGTTTCGCCGCTCGACCGACGTCGACGGCTTCGGCAATCGCCTGCGCTTTTCGTGGGAACTCGTGACGCCCGCCGGCGATGCGATCGTCAAGGGCTCCGACTTCGGCACGGTCGACGCGCACGGGCGCCTTCAGTCCGTGACCGGCTTCCTCGACCAGGTGCCAGCGGGCGCCTGAGCGGCCACCGCCAATCGCAATTAGCCATCGCCAATCACCACCGCCCATCTTTCATGGAGAGCATCATGCACGAGCCCGCCGGCGTCACGACTCGTTCGCCCGTCAGAACGTTCGCGCGATTCGCTGCCGCGATGGACGCGTTCTCCGGCGCGATCGCCGG
>NZ_JAWRXV010000041.1:0-91456 GCF_046534875.1 Paraburkholderia sp. SIMBA_054
GAACACAGCAATCGCGCGATCTCTTCCGCGTTGCCGGGCCGCTGCGAGTGCCTTAGTCAGGGACGTGCTCATTACGCGGTTTCCAATCATGGATGTTCTCGCGCATCGACAAACAAGGTCTCCGTCAGACTTGCGTGCGCGCTGCGGCGGTCCCGGCTACAAAGTCACATGGTCCGGAAAGGAGGCCGTTTGCTGCTGCATGGGCCTTGTCATGGCGGCGGCGACGAAAGCGACATGCACGCCTACAGTTTACTGCCTGCATTGCGAACGGCGGCGTTTCTCGGCTGTTGCTTTTTCGCTGACTAGCTTTGATGACGATGCGTCCGTTGCCGCGATAACCCGCGCCTTATCACGGCCTGATCCCGCCGTATTTCGTTAGTCTTGTATGTCACCCATTGGTGCGGCCCCGGTCGTGAGTCTCGCTCAATCACCAAGTAGATAACCAGAATAACCAGGATAACCAGGATAACCAGGATAACCAGGATAACCAGGATAACCAGGATAACCAGGATAACCAGGATAACCAGAATAACCAGAATAACCAGAATAACCAGAATAACCAGAATAACCAAGATAACTAGAATAACTGGGCCAAAGTTTTGTTGAAATTGTACCGATTTGCACTAAAGTCTAAATTCAGGTTGTGTAGGGTATCGATTGGGCGATATTGTGGTGTTTCATTTGTATGATAAAAAGTATTAAAATGAAATCTGCGTTCTGATTATTCGGTCGCGGTTTTGGGCATTATTAATTTCCAAACGAATTCTAGAATGCTAAGTGATCACGAATTCGAAGCGTATCTCGCATCTCATTCACTAACTAGCGAAGCTCGCGTGCTTATGCGCTGTGCGCGTGAGCGAGGCCCGGGCGTCGAAGTCACAAGGCGCGGCCCCGGCGCGTCAATCGTGCGAGTGCAATCCCGTAAAATGGGCGGATGTGCGATTCCAACGACAAGCCGGACATTGAATGGCAGCGCTGCGAAGTGGCACGAGTACGACAATAGCGTGTTGGAGTACTATGCCAATGTCCATACGTTCACGGTGGACACTCACGACGAACATAATCGTGTCGTCAATCGCAATCAGCATACCGTCAACTATCTAGTACTTGCCGATGAACCCTTCCTAGAAGACTGGCGTGAGGAATGTCACCTGCTTGCAGCCGTGAAAAGAGATTGCGAGCGCTGGGTGAAAGTTGGGCGCATCTACCGCGATGAGCATGATTGTTGGCACGATCGAGAATTGGAAACGCTAAGCGCCAGGATCGGCTTACACCATGTGTTGCGAACAAGTCGTGATATCCCACGAATTGCGTTATTTGGACGCGTATTTTGATGAGCGCGCGCCGTTGCTCGAGTCGGACACACGGCAGACTTTGCGAAACATCCTTCAGGACGGGCCCGTATCGTATCGTGAGTTATTAGAGAAGCATAGGATTTCGGCAGACGTGATTATGTCTGCAATTGTGCAGGACATATTCTCGGTCGACCTCTTCGCTACTCGAATTGGTGATCTCGATAATCTTTATCTTTTCGCGGATGCAGAAACGGAGAAAGCGTATCGGTTACTCTGGGATGCATCAGATCAGCCTCTTGCTTTCCCGTTGCCTTTGCCAGGAATCGGCATCCTCAAGTTGGGCAGCCGAATGCAATACGGAGGGAGGGAATGGGAAGTAATCCTCTCAACAAGAGGAGAGCGTGCAGAGTATCTCTTTTTCAGCGCTGATGGGCATCAGATGACGTTGCCGGCCGAAGAGGCTGAATTGCTATACGCCCAACAGGCATCACCGGCAGAGCGAGCGGCGTTAGTCGAGAGACAAAAAAGGCATCAAATCAGTGACATGAGCCGGTCGGAGATGGAAAAGGCAACCATGAAGCTGAAGGCCGTCCTTTCCGGGACTGCCGCTGGATCGGCGTCGACCACGCGCCGTGCCGTCCGTATTGTAAAGAACGCGCCGACGCTGTTGGACGCATTCGTTGCACTGGGGGGGCGAGATTCAGACAAAGGAAGCCGTGCCCCGCGTCTGCCACCTGATACAGAGCAACTCGCGAAGCAAGAAATAGAGACTTACTATAACGGACCCGATGCGCCTAGCGCGAATAAGGCGTTCAGGCATTACGTCGCCCGGTGTGAAGTTGAGACTGTTCTTCCGATGTCGCTTCCTACATTTCTTCTAAGGGTCGAAAAATACGGCAACCGAAGGACTCGCGGAGGCATACGAGCAGAGTATCAAGCGGCAGACATTCCCCTCTACCTCGACATCCGTGAGCCGGTACACGGTCTCTTCCCCCACGAGTTGCTCTACATCGACCACACCCAGATAAACCTCTTCGTTGACGGCCCGTACAATGAGGATTGGGGCAAGCCTTGGCTAACCTGTGGACGTGATGGACACGTTCCGGTCGCGCGTGCGATGTATCTCGACATGAGGGCCCCGTCACAATTAGCTGCGTTGATGATCCTGCGCGACTATGTTCGTCGCTGGAATCGCCTCCCGAGAATCGTTGTGGTCGACGGCGCCGCAGAGTTCAAGAGTGGCGCTTTCAAATCTTTCTGCGACATGCTAGGTATCGACGTGCGCTACCGTGCGACGAACAAGCCGCGTGGTGGTGGACCGATAGAGAGCCTTTTCGGTGTCACAGAAGATGAGTTTATCAACGGCTTAGAGGGTAGTTCGATTCTACTCAAGCAGCCACGAGCAATTTCGCTAGTGCAACTCCCCAATGAGCGGCGAAGGTGGAAATTTGAGAGCCTCTATGAAGCGCTTGAGTTCTATCTTTTTCAGACGAGGCCAACCGTAGTGCATCCGCGGCTTGGGATGACGCCGCTGGAGTTTGAGAGTATCCGTCTGCAAGAGTCAGGCTCTCGCGAGCACCTGACAGTCGCGTTTGACGAAAATCTTCTCTTGCTAACTAGCAGTTACCCACCACAACACAGGCATAAGGTTCATCCCCATAGAGGTATCTGGGAAACTGGGGATTACTACTGGCACTCTGACATGTCGAGTCTGGGTGGGCAGCGTTTGGAGGTTCGTGTCGAGGAATGGTGTACAAACGTTATTTACGTTAATACAGGTAAAAAGTGGCTGACTGCGATCAGGCGTAGCGTTGAGCCATACTGTGGACGACAGCGTTGTGAAGTCGCGCAGGCTATGCGCACTGCTGCCCGCTTTAACCAGTTGGCAGCGCGACGCGCGAGAAACACGGTCAAGCAAGTACGGCGAATGGTGGCATCTTCGGATCGGTTGGTATTTGATGAGAAACTGGCGCAGCAACGTCAAGTTATTGGCTTCGTATACGGTCGATTGAATATGACGATGGCGCGAACGATTCCTGTTGAATTGAGAGTGCCTCCGGCAATAGGCGTAGATAGGCGCGCGGCGATCTTTCGCACTTCTTCTGCATCGGAGGTACGGGATGCGCTCGATGTCTCGCCACTGACGAAGAGCCCGTCCGAAGATACATGGAGTGAACCAGATGGACGCACAGGATTTCTCTAAGCTCGCCCGTGAAATATCGTTCGAGGATCGCATTCGATATGCGCGTTTGAGTAGGGAGCAAGTGTACGCGTTGAGCGCTAAGGAAAAGTTACGCTATTTTTTCTCGCTTCAAGTCACTCATACGAAATTGAATTATGTAGAGAAGATGGTCAAACGTCGCCTAGGTGATTTCAAGGAGGAGCGAATCATTATTTTGATAGGACCGACTGGCGCGGGGAAAGCCTCCTTCAGCGAGTACTTCTTGGGGGCCGAATTCAGATCATCTGACACAGGGAAAATCCCCTTTATTATGATCAAGGCGCCAGCTCTTGGCCCACGCACTATCTCGTGGAGTGGCGTCTATCGTCGGGTTCTGGTTGGGGGGCACGAACCGCTTATCGACATAAAGCGAGCATCATATATTCGAGATGGGCGGCTGAAAACCGTCCAATCATCATCAAAGGGGGCGTTGGATTCGTTACGTGAAGCGGTAATAAGCATGTTAAGAAACCGCGGAACTCTACTTCTTGCATTTGATGAGGTATTACATTTCCTGCGAATCGGTGACCCTGACACTGTGATGGATGCATTCAAGAGTTTAGCGGATGCAGCCTCGTGCCAACTTCTACTTATTGGAGGCTATGATCTTTTAAGTTTGGTGGCTTCATATGGACAGGTCGCGCGGCGAGGCGGACTCGTGTATTTTGATAGGTATCATGCAGAGATGGTTGATAATAATGGCAATGTAATTAAGAATAAAGAAGATATTGATAATTTTGGCAATGGGATTCGGAAATTACAGGCTCGTTGGCCATTAGATTATTGTCCGGATTTTTATGCCGCGCGCGAAATTTTACTAGATGCAACGCTTGGAATATTTGGATTGTTAAAGGAATTTATGATAAATGCATTAGAATTGCAATTGAAAAATGGTGGTAGGTGGGAGAAATCGTTTGTCAAGCGTTCTCTAAAGGATGCAATTGCCATCAATGCTATACGAAAAGAGGTTGAGGCAGGTGAAAAAAAGCTAGCTGAAATGGGATACGGAAAGGTCGCACTGCCAGATGGTATGATCGATACGATGATTAATCTGATGACTCCGTGAGGTCGTTGAATTGATGGATATTTCAAGTGATATCTTTAGAAGTGGGGTTACTTATTTCGTGGGATTTATTATATGCTGAAGCTGTTGATATATAAATGATGGAAACAAAATGTCTGATTGGAAATTTGGAAAGCCAGCGGAGCTGGATTAGGTCGTACCTGATTTCGCAAAATGCTCGACTGCTAAGCAGCTAGAGCGAGTAATAGTGTTCAACGAAGGGGCTAAGATGTCAGTTCTAGTTGAGCCGTCAATCATCCGGACATTACTGTATCCATTGCTACCTAACGGCATTGGTACAAGTCAGTGCGAGTGCCTTGATAGTTTGCTGCACCGTCTTGCGGTTGCTCATACGGTAACCTATGCGGCCTTGATGAAATATCTTAGCAAGACTCTTCGTCCCTCTGAGCACCCATTTTTGTTTGATACGCCAGAGTCTCTCCGATCTTCGCTGTTTAGTAGTCGCACAGTTTCACTCGTTGCCGAAGCTACGGGGCGCCCGGAAGCGGCATTGTGTACCCTGAGTGCCTTTGACCACTCGATTAATTTTTTAAGATGCGTAGATGTGACGATGAACCGTCACTGTCCAATTTGCGTGATGGAGCACCCTTTTCCTAACGCTTGGTATCCGATCATTTGGTGCATCGCGCCGGTCGAAGCGTGCCCTGTACATCACGTCCAACTCATCAGTTCGGAATGCGGATACGCGGCAGATCGCTGGGTGCCTGTCGTGGATCGCTGCTATGTTCCGGGTGTATGTCGTCGTTGTGGATCAATTGGCTTCAAGTGTTCGAATAGATCGGTACGACGCGCAACTAACATGCAGGATTGGGTCGCAAATCAGGTAGGTGAGCTTGTGTCGGCTGCGACGCGTGGCGAGTGCTTTGATCCGGGCGTGATGAAAGCGGCAATGCGGAGAATTGCTATTTCGCGCTGGGGGAGCCTGAACGCCACCGCACGGTTTTTCGGGATAAATGATCGGAGCTTTCACTACGGGTTCGAATCTGGAAGACGTTTCGGTCTGCAGTTCTTGCTAGCATTGTCGAGTTCGACGGGAGTCAACGCACTCGACATACTCCGTGGCAAGACCACACCAGCAGTGGTGTCGCCGAAGGAGAGATATAAGATTCAGGAGCGCTGGTCACCGAGGAAACCGAGGGATCTTTCGCAAGGCGAAGTGGCGGAATTGATGTTGTCTGATCCTTCTTTGAGTTTGGCGAACTTGGTGTCACGAGCGGGCGTATCCGAAGAATGGTTCCGCAGCCATTACCCTCGTGAGGCTGCCGAAGTCGCGGCCAGATATCGGGCGCGCCGAAAGAGGAGCGGTTGGCGCCGCTTACTTGCAAAGGGCCGCATTATGCGGGAGGCCGCCGTTTACTTGGAACAGATTGGACTGACCTTCAACAAAATCAACATTGAAAAATATTTTGGATTGTCCATATGGTGGGACAAGGACGAAGAGCTTTACGTGAGAATGCGGTGTAAATTGGATCAAAAACAGGGCTTTACCAAACAATTAAAGCGATAGTTGACGTCTCTTGCTTTAAAGAAAAAACTGACCATTCCGCCATTTTTCGCTTGAATTCCCAAACCCGCCTTCTTAAAGAACCTCAGACCATTGTCGTTAACCGGAAAGTCAAGGTAGTCTCGACATCAGGCACCAAGGCACTGTCCTTGCGTGCGTAGCCGTCGTTTCGCGCGTTTTTCAGCGATTGCTACGCCAATACAGGCAAGAAATGCCGGTAGGCCACCTTCAAATGATGCGGTAAGCATGTCGGAGACTTCGCTTGGCCAGTCGTGTTTTCAGTCGGATCTCGCTTCCCATCCGGGTGACGTTGTTCCTCGTCGTCGTATGCGCGCTGCTGATCGGCAGTGACGTATGGCGCAGCGTCACGTCGCGTCAGGACCAGATGGAGGAAATGTCCGTCGCGGCCGCGAACCTCGCCCGCGCCATGGCGCAGCACGCCGACGACACCATCAAGCAGGCCGACACCACGCTGGTCGGCGTCGTGGAGCGCGTCGAGCATGACGGCGTGAGCCCTGCCGCGCTCGACCGGCTGCATCGCCTGTTCGTGCAGAGCGTGGCGGAGCTGCCTCAACTCAACGGCCTGTATCTCTACGACCGCGACGGCAAATGGCTCGCGAACTCGCAGCCCACGCTCGTCACGACCTTCAACAACGCCGACCGCGAATATTTCGTCTATCACCGCACGCACGCCGACCGTGGCCCGCACATCGGCATGCCCGTGAAAAGCCGTTCGACGGGGAAATGGATCGTCCCCGTGTCGCGCCGCATCGACGGTCCGGACGGCCAGTTCGCCGGCGTCGCGCTCGCGACCATCGACATCGAGTTCTTCACGCGCTTCTACGACAGCCTCGATATCGGCCGATACGGCGCCGTCGCGCTCGTCGCGGACAACGGCATCATGATCGTGCGCCGTCCGTTCGAAACGCGCTTCATCGGCAAGAACGTCGTCGACACGATGCTATTCAAGGTGCATCAGCAGTCGGGCGAAGCGGGCCGCTTCGTGTCGAAGTCGGCGCAGGACGGCGTGACGCGCCTGAACAGCGTGCGCAATCTGAGCCAGTACCCGCTCTTCGTCGCCGCCGCGCTCGCGCAGGACGAAATCCTCGCGCCATGGTGGTCGGACACGTTATGGCATGCGGCGGGCACGACCGTGCTCGTGCTGATGCTCGCCGTATTCGGCTGGCGGCTGGTGCGCAACGCGAACGCGCGCACGCGCATCGAGCGCAAGCTGGCCGCGAGTCTCGAAACGACGCGCGCGATTCTCGACACAGCCGTCAATCCCATCATCACGCTCGACCGCTCGGGCGTGATCCTGACGCTCAACCCGGCGGGCGAGAAGGCCTTCGGCTATACGGAACGCGAGATCGCCGGCAAGGATGTGCGCGTACTCGTGTCGGCCACGGTCAACGAGCTGTTCACCCGCTATGCGTCGCAGTTCGCCGAGAACGTCGACAAGGACGCACGCGAGATCGCCAGCGAATGCGAGCTGGCCGGCTTGCGCAAGGACGGCAGCGAGTTCCCCATCCATGTGTCGACGGGGACAATGGTGACGGGCGGCGAGCGCCGTTTCGTCTGCGTGATCACGGATATGTCCGAGCAGATTCGCGAGCGCGCTGAGTTGTCGGAAGCGCGCGACCAGTTGCTGCTGGCCGCCGATATCGCCGAGCTGGGTATCTGGTCGTGGGAGTTTGCGAGCGACGCGCTGCGTTGGAACACCCGCATGTTCGAGATTTTCGGCTACGCGTCGACACCTGCCGAAGGTCTGCGCTTCGAGCACTGGCTGTCGCGCGTGTACGAAGAAGACCGCGCGCCCGCCGTCGAAAAACTGGAAGCTGCGTTTGCCGGCGAGATCACGGCGAAGCACATCCATCTGCCGCTTTACCGGATCGTGCTGCCCGACGGCGAAATCCGCCATATCCAGACCACCTTCACCGTGCAGCGCGACGTATCGGGCAAACCGGTCGGCATGACGGGCGTGAATCACGACGTCACCGAGCCGCGCAATATCGAGCTTCGGCTGCGCGACGCGAAGCAGCAGGCCGACGCGGCGAATGAAGCGAAGTCGGCGTTCCTCGCGAACATGAGCCACGAAATCCGCACACCGTTGAACGCGGTGCTCGGCATGCTCGATCTCGTGCAATCGACGGGACTCAACGAGCGGCAGGGCGGCTATGTCGTCAAGGCCGAAACGGCGGCGAAGTCGCTGCTCGGCTTGCTCAACGACATTCTCGATTACTCGAAGATCGAAGCCGGCAAGCTCCAACTCGACACGCATACGTTCGAAATCGAGCCGCTGATGCAGGATCTCGGCGTCGTGCTGTCGGGCAACCAGTACGACAAGGAGGTCGAAGTCCTGTTCGATATCAGCCCCGACCTGCCGCCCGTCGTGATCGGCGACAGCTTGCGGCTGCAACAGGTGCTCGTGAACCTCGCGGGCAACGCGCTCAAGTTCACGATCAAAGGGCAGGTGGTCGTCAGCTTTACGCTGCTGTCGCGGCTCGATAGCGGCGTGCGCGTGCGCATCGCGGTGACGGACAGCGGCATCGGCATCAGCGAGACGCAGCTCACGCAGATTTTTGAAGGCTTCAGCCAGGCCGAAGTATCGACCACGCGCCGTTTCGGTGGCACCGGGCTTGGCCTGGCGATCAGCCAGCGGCTCGTCGAACTGATGGGCGGCAAGCTCGAAGTAGCGAGCGAATTCGGCAAGGGCAGCCGTTTCTGGTTCGACATCAATCTCGGCGTCAGCGACGTTGTGCCCGTGGACCACTTCGATCTTTATCAGCCGCGCGACCGGCGCTTGCGCGTGCTCGTCGCCGACGATAACGGCATCGCACGCGAAGTGCTGTCGCGCACGGCGCGCGCGCTTGGCTGGGAAGCAGACGTGGTGCCGGGCGGCATTTCGGCCGTCAAGCTGACGAGCGCCGCGGAGCGCGAGAACGAAGGCTACGACGTGATCCTGCTCGATTGGCGCATGCCCGATCTCGACGGTCTGGCGGCGGCGCGGCGGATCGACGAAGCGCGCGCGGGCCGCAGCACGCCCGCTATCGTGATGATCACCGCGTACGGCCAGGAAGTGCTCGCCGCCGCGCAGGAATCCGACGACATGCCGTTCGATGCCTTCGTTACGAAGCCCGTCACGCCGAAGCAGCTTGCGCAGACCGTGCAGCGCGTGCTGACGGGCCAGAAGGCGACCCACACGAAACGAACCTCGGCGCAAGCGCCTGCGGGCGCCGGACGGCTGGCTGGCCTCACGCTGCTGGTCGTCGAAGACAATCCGCTGAACCGCGAAGTGGCTGAAGGCTTGTTGAGCCGCGAGGGTGCGCAGGTGGCGCTCGCCGAAAGCGGGCTCGAAGGCGTCGAGAAGGTGCTGACGGGCACGCGCGTGTTCGACGCGGTGTTGATGGACATGCAGATGCCGGATGTCGACGGTCTCGAAGCGACGCGGCTCATTCGCTCGCACGGCCGCTTCGCGTCGCTGCCGATCATCGCGATGACGGCGAACGCGACACGCGCGGACCGCGACGCGTGTCTCGCGGCGGGCATGAACGACCATGTCGGCAAGCCGATCGACGTCGCGCAACTGGTCAACGCATTGCTGGCCCATACGCGAGCAAGTGCGGCGCCGGAGTCTACGGCGATCTCACACGCCGGCGATGAACCCGTGGCGAGCGAATTGCTCGAACGAAAGGAATCGATCGTCGGGCGTTTTGGCGGCAGTGAAGACCTGATCCGCAAGGCGCTCGGCGTGTTCGTGAGCGAAATGGAGCGGCATCTCGACGGCTTGCGCGACGAAGCGGAGCAGGGCGGCACGGGACGCAGCGCGGCGCTGCTGCATGCGATCAAGGGCAGCGCGGGAACGATGGGCGCCACGGCGCTCGCCGATACCGCGGCGGCGCTCGAACATCGCGTGATCGAAGCGGACGACGCGGACGAGGGCCAAGCAGCGGCATCCGTCTCGCACGTCGATGTGGACAGCCTCGAACGTTTGCTGCTCGATAGCGTTGCGCGGTTGCGTGTCGTGTTCGGCAGCAAGCAGAGCGCGCAAGCGGCGGGCGCCGTGCAGATGCAGACGGACGAATATCGCGAGCGGCTTGGCCGTTTGCTCGAACGGCTGGAGTCGTCCAATCTGGAAGCGCTCGATCTCGCCGAAACGCTCGCGCCGCATGTGCCGTCGGCGTTGCAGCCGCGCTTCGACCGGCTGCTCGCCGAGATCGAAGCGCTCGATTTCGTCACGGCTGCCGCGAGCACCCGTGAGATGCTGGATAACCTGACATGCTAGAACACATCCCCGGAGACTGGGCCCACACCTTTACGCGGCGTCCGAAGGTGCTCATCGCTGACGATCAGCCCATAAACGTTCGCGCGCTGCATGCCCTCTTCAAGGACGACTGCGACGTGTTCATGGCGACCAGCGGCGCGCAGACCATCGAGCTGTGCCACAAGGTGATGCCTGACGTGATCCTGCTCGATGTCGTGATGGACGGCATGGACGGCCACGAAGTATGCCGTCGCCTGAAGGCCGATCCGCTGACGCACACGATTCCCATCATCTTCGTCACCGCGCAGACCAACGAAGCCGACGAAGAGTACGGCCTGTCGCTCGGTGCCGTCGACTTCATCACGAAACCGGTCAAGCCGGCCATCGTGCGCGCGCGGGTGCGCGCACATCTGTCGTTGAAAATGCAGGGCGACGTGCTGCGCTCGATCGCGCTCGTCGACGGACTGACGGGCGTCGGCAACCGGCGCAAATTCGAGGAGGATTTCGACGCGAGCTGGCGGCACTGCCTGCGCGAATCGGCGCCGCTGTCGCTGGTGATGGTCGATGTCGATTACTTCAAGCGTTACAACGACCGTTACGGACATCAGGCGGGCGACCGCTGTCTGCAAACCGTCGCTAAACGGCTGACGGAAACGCTGCGCCGACCTTACGACACCGTCGGCCGCTATGGCGGCGAGGAGTTCGCCTGCCTGCTGCCGAACACGCCGCTCGAAGCGGCGACACGTCTCGCGATGCGCATGGAAGAGGCCGTGCGCGCGCTCAAGCTCGAGCATCTCGATTCGGGCTGCGCGGAGACGGTCACGATCTCGGCGGGTGTCGCGACGCTGATGCCGACTGATGACTCGCAGCCCACCGAGCTGATCGATGCCGCCGACCGCCAGCTCTATGAAGCGAAACACGCAGGCCGCGGCCGCGTCGCTTCGCCGATGCGGATGATGGAAGGTTAGGCGTTCCGCCTTTTAGCTGCGCGTCACGCTCTTTCGCGCGGCATCGCTTGCAGCGTATCGACGATCTCGCGCATCAGCGCCTTGCGGTCGTCCGACGCGCGTTGCACCATGCCGACCGTGCGCAGCGTCGGCGGGCTGGAAATCGGGATCACGCGCAATAACGGGTCGTTCAGCCAGTTACCGCGTATCAGCAGCGGCAGCACCGCGACGCCGACCTTCTCGCGCACCAGCGCGACGATCGTTTCGATCGAATTGAGTTCGAGATACTCGTTGACCATCAAGCCCGCTTTCTCCAGCGCCTGTTCGACGACCTGGCCGGTGCGCACGCGCCGGTCGAAACGCAGAAAGCCGTGGCTGCGCAGGATGCGCTGCGGATCGTTGTCGGCGACGTCGCGGCTCACCACCAGCATCATCGGCTCCGTATAGAGCTTGGTCCATTTGAGCGTGTCGGGCAGCCTCTCGTCTGCGCGCGCGACTACGGCGGCGACGTCCACTTCGCCTACTTCCACCATGTTTGCCAGTTCGTCCGAGCGCGCCGACAGCAGCCGCACGTCGAGCCGAGGATGAGCTGCCTTCAGCCGCGCGACGGCCAGCGATAGCGCACCAATCACCGACACCACCGCGCCGATCGTGACAGGCCCTTCCATCGCGTCAGCCGGTTTGCCCTCCAGTTCGGCGAGCAGATCGAGAATCTGCTCGACCTTTGGCCAGATCGCCTGACCGTGCTGCGTCAACGTAATCTGTCGCCCTCTGCGATCGAACAGCTGCCGCCCCAACGCCTCTTCGAGTCCGCGCATCTGCAGGCTGACGGCGGCCTGCGTCAGCGCAACTTTGTCGGCGGCGGCCGAGAACGAGCCGGTGCGTGCAACGGCCTTGAAGGTTTTCAACATGCGAAGCGTCGGCATGGGCGGTTCCGGATCTGGGATTCACGATCGATCTTACGATCGACTCATGAGAAAAACTTAAGTATCGAAAAGAAAGTTTAATATTTTTTGTGCGAGGGGCGCCAGTATGATCGTTCGATGACGATCTGCAAGGACGAGCAACACGATGCGGAGTACCCAGGCATGACCGGTGCTGAACGCCAACCCGTTCTCGATGTACGCGGCTTCTCGTTGAAGTTTTCGAACGCGCCCGATGTGCCCAATGTCGTCGATAACGTCTCTTTTCCCGTTCATGCAGGCGAGACGCTGTGCATGGTCGGCGAGTCGGGCTGCGGCAAGAGCGTCACGTCGCTGGCGCTGATGGGATTGCTCGCGAGTCCGCCCGCGCGGCGCGTCGCGGGCACTGCGCATTTCGAAGGCATGGATCTGTTCGCGCTGTCCGAGCGCGAGCTGACCGACATTCGCGGCAACCGGATGTCGATGATCTTCCAGGAGCCGATGACCTCGCTCAATCCCGCCTATACGATCGGCGAGCAGATTGGCGAGAGCATCCGGCGGCATCGCGGCGTCAGCCGCGCTGAGGCGCGCGAAGAAGCACTGAAGATGCTGCGCCTCGTCCATATTCCCGCCCCCGAAACGCGGCTCGACACTTTCCCCCATCAACTGTCGGGCGGCATGCGCCAGCGCGTGATGATCGCGATGGCGCTTGCCAACAGCCCGCGTCTTCTGATCGCCGACGAGCCGACCACCGCGCTCGACGTGACCATCCAGGCGCAAGTGCTGTCGCTCGTGCGCACGCTTCAGGCGGAGACGGGCACGGCGATGCTGCTGATCACGCACGACCTCGGCGTGGTCGCCGAAGTCGCGGATCATGTCGCCGTGATGTATGCGGGCAGGATCGTTGAATACGGCACGGTCGCCGATCTGTTCGACGATCCGCAGCATCCGTACACGATCGGCCTGATGGGCGCGATTCCGTCCGTCGGCAAGCGCGAAGGGTCGCTCGCGACAATTCGCGGCTCGGTGCCTTCGCCCGAGCAGATGCCGCGCGGCTGCCGCTTCGCGCCGCGCTGCCCGTTCGCGGAGCAGCGCTGCATCGACGCCGCACCGCCCGACCGGACGCTTTCGGGCGAGCATCGCGTCGCATGCTGGCTCGCGCCTGTCGAACAACTCGTCGAGCCGGTGCAGCAGAAGGAGCTGACATGACGAGCCTGAAGCACATCGCGACACCCATCCTCGAAGCGAGCGCGCTGACCAAACGCTTCGGCGGCGAGCGGCAGATGTTCGCGCGCACGCCGACCGTGCATGCCGTCAATGAAGTGTCGTTCGCCGTGCAGACGGGCGAGACATTTGCGATCGTCGGCGAATCGGGATGCGGCAAGTCGACGCTCGGCCGTCTGCTGCTGCGCCTGATCGACGCGACACAGGGCCGTGTGCTCTATCAGGGCGAAGACATCACGCACTGGCAAGGCGCGAAGCTGCGCCGCTTGCGCCGCGAGATGCAGATCATTTTTCAGGACCCGTTCGCGTCGCTGAATCCGGGCATGACGATCGGGCAGATCATCGGCGAGCCGGTGGCGTTTCATGGTCTCGTTCGCAATGCGTATGAGCGCCGCGAGCGCGTTGCGCAACTGTTGAGCAAAGTCGGCCTGCAGCCCGCGTATGCGGAGCGCTATCCGCATGAGTTTTCGGGCGGGCAGCGGCAGCGCATCGGCATTGCGCGCGCGCTGGCCGGCGAGCCGAAGCTGATTGTCGGCGACGAGCCAGTGTCGGCGCTCGATGTATCCGTGCAGGCGCAGGTCATCAATCTGCTTGAATCGCTGAAGGCGGAACTCGGCCTCACGCTTGTCATGGCCGCGCACGATCTCGCCGTGATCCGGCACATGAGCGACCGCGTTGCCGTGATGTATCTCGGCGAAATCGTCGAGCTGGCGCAGGTCGACGAACTGTTCGACGCGCCGCTGCATCCGTACACGCAGGCGCTGTTGCGCGCGATTCCCGCCAGCAGCCCGCATGAGCGGCGCACGAAGCCCGCCTTGCAAGGCGATCTGCCGAGCCCGACCGCGCCGCCGCCGGGCTGCCGTTTTCATACGCGCTGTCCGCATGCGAAGCCGCGCTGTTCGCAGGAGCGTCCGCTTGCCGAAACGCTACCGGGCGGGCGGCAGGTCGCCTGTCATTTCTGGCGCGACGTGCAGAACGCGGGCGGCGGCGCGCCACTCGCCGCGAGCGTCAGCACGAAGCTGAACGAGCGCCTTGCGATCTACCGCGAGAAGCAGGCAGCGCTGACAGCGAACGCGAACCCATAGCACAACCTCTGATGGCAACCCGAACTGCAACAAGGACATAACGCATGCGAAGAATGTTGATTGCCGCCGCGCTCGCAATGGGCGCCTCCGCCGCGATGGCCCAGAGCACCATCCGCATTGGCTTGCAGGACGATATCGGCTCGCTCGATCCGGCCCGCAGCGTGCAGTTCGTCGACCGTATCGTGTTCGCATCGCTGTGCAATTCGCTCGTCGATGTGTCGCCGGACCTGAAGATCGTGCCGATGCTCGCCACGTCGTGGACGACGAGTCCCGACGGCAAGACCCTGACCTTCAAGCTGCGGCAGGGCGTGAAGTTCCAGAACGACGAGCCGTTCAATGCGGCCGCCGTGAAGGCGAATCTCGACCGCTATAGCAGTCTGCCGACCAGCAACCGCAAGAGCGAGCTGTCGTCGATCGATCACGTCGATGTGGTCGACGACAGCACCGTGAAGATCGTGTTGAAGCAGCCGGACGCCGCGCTGCTGGCAACCCTGTCCGACCGCGCAGGCATGATGCTCGCGCCGAAGACGCTCGCCGATGCCGCTGGCGTCGGCTCGCATCCTGTGTGCTCGGGTCCGTACAAATTTGTGCAGCGCGTGCAGAACGATCGCGTCGTGCTGGAGAAGTTCGCGGGCTACTGGGACGCGGACAAGTACCCGATCCAGCGCGTCGTGTTCCAGCCGATTCCCGACAGCACCGTGCGTCTGGCGAATCTTCGTTCGGGCTCGCTCGATATGCTCGAGCGTCTCGCGCCTTCCGATGTCGCATCGGTCAAGGGCGACGCGAACGTGCAGTTCAAGCCGGTGACGGGCCTCGGCTTCTACTACGTGACCTTCAACATCAACAACGGGCCGCGCGGCAACAATCCGCTGAAGGACAAGCGCGTGCGCCAGGCGTTCGAGCTGTCGATCGATCGCGACGCCATCGATCAGGTGATCGGCGCGGGCATTTTCTCGCCGGCCAACCAGGGCATTCCGAAGTCGAGCCCGTACTACAACGCATCGCTGCCGACCACGAAGCGCGACGTCGCCAAGGCGAAGGCGTTGCTGAAAGCGGCAGGGCAAGAGCATCCGACCGTCGAGTTCGCGTACCCGAATAACACGGTCGCGAGCCAGATCACGCAGATGCTTCAGGCCATGCTGAGCGAGTCCGGCATCACGCTGAAGCTGCGCCCGAGCGACTACGCGACCGAGCTGAACGCCGGACATAGCGGCGATTTCGAGGCGATGTACACGGGCTGGTCGGGCCGCGTCGACCCGGACGGCAACCTGCATCAGTTCAACACCTGCGCGGGCAACCTGAACTACGCGCACTACTGCAACCAGCAGGTCGACTCGCTGCTCGATAACGCGCGCACGCGGCTCACCTCGGCCGAGCGCAAGACGGACTACGACGCCGCCGGCAAGATCCTCGCCGACGACGACCCCATCGTCTATCTGTACGCGCAACCGTGGCCGTTCGTGCTGTCGAAGAAGGTGCAGGGCTTCACGCCTTCCGCCGACGGTCTGGTGCGCCTGCGCGGCGTGTCGGTCAAGGGCTGAGCGTCATGCTGCGGATCATCGCGAATCGCATGCTGGTGGCCGTGCCGACGCTGATCCTGGTGTCGGTGCTGATCTTCGGCCTGCAAAAGCTTTTGCCGGGCGACCCGGTGCTGGCGATGGCGGGCGAAGATCAGGACGCGCAGGTCATCGCGACGCTGCGCGTCAAGTATCACCTCGATCAGCCCGTGCCGACGCAGTACGCGCTGTGGGTGCGTGACGTCGCGCACGGCGACCTGGGTTCGTCGCTGCGCACGGACGTGCCCGTGCGCTCGCTGATCGCGCAGAAGCTGCCCGTCACGCTCCAGCTCGCGGTAATGGCGATGATCCTCGCGATCGGCATCGGCATACCGGCCGGCGTGATTTCGGCGGCGAGCCGCGGCGGGCCGCTCGATTACGCGGCGAACATCTTCGCTTTGTCGGGCATGTCGATACCGAACTTCTGGCTCGGCATCATGCTGATCTTCATTGTGTCGGTGCGCTGGCATCTGCTGCCGTCGTCGGGCTATGTGTCGCCGGGTGAGGACTTCTGGCTCAGCATCAAGACGATGCTGATGCCCGCGTTCGTATTGGGTGCGGCGCTCGGCGCGCAACTGATGCGCCACACGCGTAGCGCGATGCTCGGCGTGCTGCGTACGGACTACATCCGCACCGCGCGCGCGAAGGGCTTGTTACGCGGCGCCGTGGTCGTCAAGCACGCGTTTCGCAATGCGTTGATCCCCATCGTCACCGTGCTCGCGCTGCTGTTCGGCGAACTGCTGGCGGGTGCGGTGCTGACCGAGCAGGTGTTCACGATTCCCGGCTTCGGCAAGCTGGTCGTCGATGCCGTGTTCAATCGCGATTACCCCGTCGTGCAAGGTGTCGTGCTCGTCACGGCGCTGGCGTTCATCGTCGTGAATCTGTGCGCCGACGTGCTGTATATCCTGCTCAATCCCCGACTGAGGCGCAGTTGATGGCTACATCAATCGATGCACGTTCCGCAGCGGCCGCGCTGCCGCGCCGCAAGCGCCGTGGTCTCGTGCGCTTCATGCGCAACAAGGCGGCCGTGTTCGGCGCAATCCTCGTCGCGCTGATCGTCGTGATGGCCGTGTTCGCGCCGTGGCTCACGCAGTACGACCCGGTGCAGGCGAGCTTCATGACCGTGCGCCAGGCGCCGTCGGCGGCTCACTGGTTCGGCACCGACGAACTCGGCCGCGACGTGTTGAGCCGCCTGCTGTACGGCGCGCGCGCGTCGCTGCTGGCGGGCGTGGTTTCGGTCGGTATAGCAGTCGTGCTGGGCGTGCCGCTTGGGCTTCTCGCGGGCTACTTCGGCAAGCTCGTCGACGGCGTGATCTCGCGCATCGCCGACGCGCTGCTGTCCATTCCCTTCCTGATTCTCGCGATTGCGTTGAGCGCGTTTCTCGGGCCGAGCCTGACGAACGCGATGGCCGCGATCGGGATTTCGGCGATGCCGCGCTTCATCCGCCTCACGCGCGGCCAGGCGATCAGCGTGAAGGCCGAAGAGTACGTGGAAGGCGCGCGCGCGATCGGTCTCGATCACGCGCGCATCATTCTGCGTTACATTCTGCCGAACGTGCTGCCGCCCATCATCGTGCAGGCGAGCCTCACGGTGGCGAGCGCGATCATCGCCGAAGCGAGCCTGTCGTTCCTCGGGCTGGGGCAATTGCCGCCCTCGCCGTCGTGGGGATCGATGCTCAACACCGCGAAGGACTTCGTCAGCCAGGCGCCGTGGATGTCAATCTTTCCCGGCATCGCGATCTTCCTGGCTGTGCTCGGCTTCAACCTGCTCGGCGACGGTCTGCGCGACGCGCTCGATCCGCGCGAGTCCTGATTCGAGTCTCTGATTCTTTACGCAGCGGCGTGGCTCAAGACGGCGCTGCGGTTGAACTGGCAAAACCCTAAGAGTGACAACATGACAAGCTTCAACTGGCAGAACCCGTATCCCACGCTGCGCATGCCCGTGTTTGCGCGCAACATCGTGTCGACTTCGCAGCCGCTTGCCGCGCAAGCCGGCTTGCGCATGCTGTGGAAAGGCGGCAATGCCGTCGATGCCGCGATCGCGGCGGCTGCGGCGATCACCGTCGTCGAGCCGGTGTCGAACGGCCTGGGCAGCGATGCGTTCGCGCTCGTGTGGGACGGCAAAAAGCTGCATGGGCTGAACGCGTCGGGCGTCGCGCCCGCCGCGTGGAATGTCGATTACTTCAAGCGCAAATACGGCGAGAACAACGGCGTCGCCACGCAGCCGGTGCGCGGCTGGGACACGGTGACGGTGCCGGGCGCGATCGCAGGCTGGGAAGCGCTGCACAAGAAGTTCGGCTCGCTGCCGTTCGCGGACCTGATGGAGCCCGCCATCGAGATCGCCGAGCGTGGCCACGCGGTGGCGAGCGTCGTCGCGCGCAAGTGGGCGGCCGCCGTGCCCGAACTGAAGAACCAGCCGGGTTTCGCCGATGCATTCATGCCGCACGGCCGCGCGCCCGAGGTCAGCGAACTGATCCGGATGCCGGGCCACGCGAAGACCTTGCGCCTGCTCGCGGAAAAAAGCCCGCGCGCTTACTACGAAGGCGAAATCGCCGAGCGCATCGCGGCGTTTGCGCGCGAATACGGCGGCGCGATGACATTCGACGATCTGCGTAACTATCAGCCCGAGTGGGTCGAGCCGATCGGCAAGGAGTATCGCGGCTACACGGTGCACGAGATTCCGCCGAACGGGCAGGGCATCGCCGCGTTGATCGCGCTCGGCATCCTCGAACAGTTCGACGTGGCTTCGCTGAAGCTCGACGGGATCGAATCGCAGCACTTGCAGATCGAGGCGATGAAGCTCGCCTTCGCGGATGTGTACCGCTATGTCGCCGATCCGCGTTCGATGGACGTGACGCCCGAGCAGATGCTCGACGACGCCTACCTGAAATCCCGCGCGAAGCTGATCGACCCGAAGCGCGCGACGCAGTTCGACTTCGGCATGCCGAAGACGGGCGGCACGATCTATATGTCGGCGGCGGACGAGCGCGGCATGATGGTCAGCTTCATCCAGTCGAATTACATGGGTTTTGGCTCCGGCTGCGTCGTGCCTGGTATGGGCATTTCGCTGCAAAACCGTGGCTGCGGCTTTTCGATGGACCCGAAGTCGCCGAACGTCGTCGAAGGCGGCAAGCGGCCGTTCCACACGATCATCCCGGCGTTCCTCACGCAGCAGGTGGATGGCCAGCAGGAAGCGGTGATGAGCTTCGGCGTGATGGGCGGCGACATGCAGCCGCAAGGCCATTTGCAGACTGTCGTGCGGATGCTCGACTACGGCCAGCAGCCGCAGGCCGCGTGCGACGCGCCGCGCTGGAAGGTCAACCGCGACTTCTCGATCGACATCGAGCACACGCTCGACCCGAGCACCGCGCGCGAGCTGGAAGGCCTCGGCCACACGATCAAGTCGATCGACGATCCGTATATGGATTTCGGCTCCGGCCAGTTCATCTGGAAGCTCGACCGCAACGAGCCGGATCGTGGCTATGTCGCCGCGAGCGACAGCCGTCGCGACGGTCTCGCAGCGGGGTTCTGAGCGAGCGCCAGCAGCGCGCCGTGAAGCGTGGAACGACGGCAAAGGCGCGAGAGCGCCTTCGCCGCCGTTCCGCTTAATCAGGCACCGTCCCTTCGCCGTCCTTGCGTTCAACCCGCCGTGCGGCTTTCTCCACGGCGAGCCAGTATTCGCGCATCGCGCCGATCCGTCTCTGGTCCGCATGCACCGACGCCATCGCATGCTTCACGCGCGCCTTGAGCACGGTGGGTTGCGCGTGATTCAGCACGCTGTCGGCGAGGCCGTTCAGCAGCGCGCGTTCATAGTCGGCCTTGTCACTGGCCGCGCCGTCCGTCATTAACAGCACAGGCACGCCTTCGAGCCGCGGCTCCTTCTTCAACGCCGCGCATAGCTGTAAGCCGCTCGTGTCCGGCAACGCGGCGTCCACGAGGATCACGGTCGGCAGGCTGTGCAGCGCGCGTTCGAGACCTTGCGCGCCCGTCGTCGCCGACGTGCAGCGGCCCAGATCGTGCAGCAGGTCCTGCAGGCGGTTCAACCGGCCCGGATCGCTGTCGACGACCAGAATGTTGTCCGGCAACGCGCCGAGCGTGGGAGGCAGGAACAGGCCGGCGCGAAAGCTTTCCGACTGGTTCAGGATCTTGAGCCGCCTACGCAGCTGCGTCTCGACGCGCGCGCGCAATTGGGTTGCGTTCAGCGGCTTTGTCACGTAATCGGCTGCGCCGAGCCGGAACGCGTCGATTTCGAGCGCGGGCGCGTCGTGGCTCGTGACGAAGATCACCGGGATTTTCGCGAGTTCGCTGTCGGCCTTCAGGATTTCGCAGAAGTCGAAGCCTGTCATGCCGGGCATGCTCGCGTCGAGCAGAATCAGGTCGGGCGTGGATTGCCGCGCAAGCAGCAAGCCCATTTCGCCCGACAGCGCAAAGCGCCGCTCCCCGTAGTCGGAAAGCATATCGCTCATGATGCGCACGGTCGCGACGTCGTCGTCGACGATCAGGAGCTTGAACTTGTACGCTGACATGTGATGCGTAACGCCTCGGAATGAATGCCGAACGCGGCGTTCGTCGACGCCGCTTGCGATGCAGGGTACTACCGCTTGCCGAACTCAAGAGTAGGCGGAGATGCATAAAACGGGCAATAGCGATTTCCCGGTAAGGTTGCGATGACACAATGCGTCCAATCGACTCACGCAGTCATGTGACGCGGGCATGTCAAGTGTTCGGATTTTTCCGGCGATCACTTCATGCGTTTCGCGATCAGTGTCACGAAGTCTTCGGCGACGCGGGGCAAGGTGCGGCCACGCTTTTTGATCAACGCGATGGGCCGCACGAACGAAGGATCGTCGATGGGCCTTGCGACCAGATCCCTCTCGGCCAGCACCTCGCGGGCCGTCGCCGGCAGGATCGTCACGCCGAGCCCGCCGCGCACCATCGCGACGGCCGTCATCATGTAGGTCGGCTCGCAGGCGATGTCGGGCGCGCAGCCGGCCTGCTCGAGCGCCGCATCGACGACGCTGCGAACGCTCGTGCCTTGCGCCGTCAGCACGAGCGGCGATGCAGCGACATCGCTGACCGACACGCGGCGCTTGCGGGCCAGCGCATGGTCTTTCGGGCACACCACCACGAGCCGGTCGGCGCCTTCGACCAGCACTTCGAGCGCTGCGTCGAAGGTATCGCCGCCCGTCAGCCCGATATCGGCCTCTTCATTGCGCACGAGCGCATTCACCGTGCTCGCGACGACGTCGCGAATCTGGAACTGCGCCTGCGGCACGCGCTTCCTGAACATCTGGATCAGATCGGGCAGCGCGCTCGCCGCGAACGTCGGCAGACAGGCGAGGCGCACGGTGCCGCTCGATCCCTCGCCGAGCGCGCGGGCGTCGCGCAGCACGCGCTCCATGTCGTCGAGCGAGCGCTGCAGGAGCGGCAGCAGCTCGCGGCCGGTCTGCGTGAGCGCGACCGAGCGGCTATTGCGGTCGAACAGCCGCGCGCCCACGGTCTCTTCGAGCCGCCGTATCTGCACGGTGAGCGCCGGCTGTGACAGATGCAGCCGGGCGGCGGCGCGCGTGAAATTGCCCGCGTTAGCGACCGTGACGAATGCGCGGATGTCGCGGAGATTCAGATCCATAACAGTTTGTGATTGCTGCGATCAAATCATTTCAATTGTGTTATTGCTGCGCAGAACTTACGCTCGAAGCCATTAAAAGACAAGACTTGGAGACACGCACATGCTGCCTTTACTGGGGCTCCTCACTATCGCCGTATTGCTCGGCGCCATTCTCTCGAAGCGCATGTCGCCGCTCGTCGCGCTGATCATCGTGCCGATTGCGGCGTCGCTGATCGGCGGCTTCGGGCTGCAGACCAGCAAGTTCGTCGTCGACGGGTTGAAGAACCTTGCGCCCGTGGTCGGCATGTTCGTGTTCGCGATCCTGTACTTCGGCACGATCACCGACGCGGGCACGCTCGATCCCATCATCGACCGGATTCTGCGGGCGGTCGGCACGCGGCCGACGCGCATCGTGATGGGCACGACGCTGCTCGCGCTGCTGATCCATCTGGATGGCTCGGGCGCCGTCTGCTTTCTCGTCACGATTCCGGCGATGCTGCCGCTCTACGAGCGCCTGCAGATGGACAAGCGCGTGCTGGCGGCGGCCGTGTCGCTGGCGGCGGGCATCAACTTCCTGCCGTGGACGGGGCCGATGATCCGCGCGTCCGCGTCGCTGCATCTGCCCGTCTCGGCGCTGTTCAATCCGTTGATTCCCGTGCAGGCGATCGGCCTCGTGTTCGTGTTCGGCACGGCGTACTGGCTGGGGCGGCGCGAAGAGAAACGGCTCGGCGTGTCGGGCGCGGCTGGCGCGATTCCGATGCCCCAACGCGAACTCACGCCCGAGGAGCAGGCGCTGCGCCGCCCGCAGAACTTCTGGTTCAACATCGTGCTGACGGTGATCGTGCTCGGCACGATGGTCGTGATGGGCGAGAAGATTCCGCCCGCGATCATGTTCATGGTCGGCCTGTGCATCGCGCTGATGGTCAACTATCCGAACGTCGACATGCAGCGCAAGCGCATCGATGCCCACGCGCGCGCCGCGCTGATGATGGCGGGCATTCTGCTCGCGGCCGGCGTGTTCACCGGGGTCATGCAGGGCAGCGGCATGCTGAAGGCGATGGCGCAGTCGGCCGTCGGCTTCGTGCCGCCCGGCATGGCGGGTCACATTCCCGTTGTGCTCGGCCTGCTTTCGATGCCGCTCAGCATGCTCTTCGACCCCGATTCGTTCTATTTCGGCGTGCTGCCCGTGATCGCCGAAGTGGCGGGGCAGCTCGGCGTGCCGTCCGTGCAGGTCGGCCAGGCGGCGCTGCTCGGCCAGATGACGACGGGCTTTCCCGTCAGCCCGTTGACGCCCGCAACGTTTCTCGTCGTCGGCCTGTGCGGGATCGAACTCGCCGAGCATCAGAAGTTCACGTTCCCGCTGCTGTTCGGCGCGTCGATCGTGATGACGATTGCGTGCGTCGTGCTGGGTATTTTTTCGTTGTGAGTTTTAGCAGAGGGTGGTGCGGCAATGACAGCAAATCAGCACGAACGACGTGTCAGGCTCGGAGCCGGCGCAGGTTACTCGGGCGACCGTATCGAGCCCGCCGTCGAACTGGCGGAGCACGGCCAGCTCGACTTTCTCGTGTTCGAGTGCCTGGCTGAGCGGACCATCGCGATCGCGCAGCAGGCGAAACGCAAAGATCCGCAACTCGGCTACGATCCGCTGCTCGAAGCGCGCATGCGCGCCGTGCTGCCCGTTGCCGCGCGCAATGGTGTGCGGATCATCTCGAACATGGGCGCGGCCAATCCGCATGCGGCTGCGCGCAAGACCGCGCAGATCGCGCAGTCGCTCGGTCTGGGCGGCCTGAAGATCGCGGCGGTGAGCGGCGACGACGTGCTCGATATCGTGCTGCAAGGCCAGTTCCGTTTCGAGGAATCGGGCGATGACGTCGCGGCGTATCGCGAGCGCATCGTGTCGGCGAATGCCTATCTGGGCGCGGCGCCCATCGTCGCCGCGCTCGATGCGGGCGCCGATATCGTGCTGACCGGGCGCGTCGCCGATCCGTCCTTGTTCACGGCGCCGCTGATCCACGCGTTCGGCTGGCGCATGGACGACTGGACGACGCTCGGCCAGGCGACTGTCGTCGGGCATCTGCTCGAATGCGCGGGGCAGATCACGGGCGGCTATTTCGCCGATCCCGGCTACAAAGACGTGCCGAAGCTCGCGCGGCTCGGTTTCCCGATCGGCGAAGTCACGGCGGACGGGGCGGTCACCATTACGAAAGTGCCGCACGCGGGCGGCCGCGTCAGCGCGGCGACCTGCAAGGAGCAGCTGATCTACGAGATTCATGACCCGGCCCGCTATCTGCAACCGGATGTGGTCGCCGATTTCACGCAAGTCGAAGTCGCGGAAGAAGCGGCGGACCGGGTGCGCGTGACGGGCGGCAAGGGCACGGCGCGCACGGACACGCTGAAGGTGTCGGTTGCTTATGCGGACGGCTATATCGGCGAAGGGCAGATTTCGTACGGCGGGCCGGGCGCCGTCGCGCGCGCGCGGCTCGCGCTCGACATCGTGCGCGAACGGCTGGCGCTGACGGGCGTGGCCGCGAGCGAACTGCGCTTCGATCTGATCGGCGTCGATTCTCTCTACGGCGAGACAGCCGCCGACGAGCGCGGCGAGCCGTACGAAGTGCGCGTGCGCGTCGCCGGACGCACGGCGACGGCTGAGGAAGCGCTGCGCATCGGCAACGAAGTCGAAACGCTTTATACGAACGGACCGGCGGGCGGCGGCGGTGTCACGAAATCGACACGCGAGGTGCTCGCAGTGCAATCCGTTCTGCTGCCGCGCGACGATGTGAAGCCGGCATTCGCTTTCGTGGAGGCTTGACATGCAACTACGCGAACTCGCGCACTCGCGCACGGGCGACAAGGGCAATACCCTGAACGTGTCGGTGATCTGTCACGACCCGCGTCACTACGAGCATTTGCGCGCCCATCTGAGCGCCGCGCAGGTGAAGGCGTGGCTCGGCGATTTCGTGCACGGCGAAGTGACTCGCCATGAATTGCCGCGCCTCGCGGCGTTCAATTTCGTGCTGCGCGATGCGCTCGGCGGCGGCGTCACGCGCTCGCTTGCGCTCGATGCGCACGGCAAGTCGGTCAGTTCCGCGCTGCTCGGCATGACGGTGCCCGACCCGGACTGACACGGGATCGGCAAGCGGTTTCACGGAATTGACCGTGAAATCCGTTACTTTTTGCATGGAAGGACAGGCGGCGCGTTGTACGGCAGGAACACGTCCTCGCGCAATCCCGTCTAGAATCGCCGGGCGTCGCTTGCTGGCCGGGTTCGTTTCCGCCTTCAGCATCTGCGACGCGCAACGCCGTTTCGACGGGCGCCATTCAACGAGAACGCCGCCCGCACCATGCTTTAAAGGACCGCTGTCGTGTGGCATTTCCCCACCGCTATCCCCGCTTCGCTCGGCCCGTGGGCCGTGTTTCTCAGCGTGCTGGTCACGCAACTCGGCGTGCCCGTGCCGGCCGCGCCGATGCTGATGCTCGCCGGGACCATGGCGGCGATGGGGCAGGTGTCGTACGCGGGCGTGTTTTGCGCGGCCGTCGGCGCGACGCTGCTCGCCGATTCGATGTGGTTCTTCGTCGGACGCGTGCGCGGCCGGCGGCTGCTGAACGGGTTGGTGCGCTTTTCGCTGTCGCTCGATACGACGCTGCGGACGGCGCGCGGCGTCTTCGAGCGGCACGGCGCGCCGATTCTCACGCTTGCCAAGTTCCTGCCCGGCCTCGGCCTGATTTCCGCGCCGCTGCTCGGTACGACGGCGATTGCGACCAGCGTGTTTCTGTTCTGGGATGCAGTCGGCGCGTCGCTGTGGACGGGCGCGTATCTGCTCGGCGGCGCGGCGCTGCATGACCAGATCGTGCAGACGATGCTGCTGGTGCGGCAAAACGGCGGCACGATCTTCGACGCGTTCGCCGCGATCTGCGTGACGGTGCTGCTGTATCGCTGGGTTCGGCGCGTGCAATTCCGGCGCTTGCTCGCGAAGCGGCGTATCAGCCCCGACCAGCTCGACACGATGATGCGCTCGGACGCGCCGCCGCTGGTCTTCGATGCAAGACCGCGCAGCGTGCGCGAAAAAGAGGCTTACCGGATCGCGGGCGCCTATCCGCTCGATCTCGACTCGCCGGACAAGCTGGACGCCGTGCTGCTCGCGCATCCCATCGTCGTGTATTGCGTCTGTCCGAGCGAGGCGACGGCGCGGCGCATCATCGAGCAGCTGCATCGCAAGGGCATTCGGCACGCGCACGCGTTGAAGGGCGGCCTGGATGCGTGGGAGAAACGCGGCTATCCCGTCGAACCGCTGCCCGCCGATTTCTACACGTCGCTGGAACGGCTCGCGGTCGCCGTGCCGGAAGGCGAATACACGGTTCGCGCGACGATGGCGGGCTGAGGCTTCGGCGAATCGTTGTGATTGCAGCGATTTGCCTTTGAGTAGCACGACCGTTCGCAATACCGCGGTCGCTGCAATTTTTGACCTTCCGTGGCCATTTTCCGCGCCTCGAAAAAACCCCCGAAAGCCCCGTCCCACAAGGTGCCGGGCGCCGTGACATAGGGTGAAATAACTTCCGCATAGCCTGTAACGACGGCCATCACTACAGTTCGCATATCGGATGCGATGCACTGACTGATCCAAGACCCACCGCAGACGATACCTCCCGCCACAACCGTTATGGCATCGTCATGGAACACTTCGGAAAACTCCCTCTTTACGCTTCGGCCGTCATCGTATTCGTGTCGTTGATCGAAGCAGTCGTGCTCAGCAGAAAAAACCGCAGCACCGCGACTCCGTTCGCGTGGTACGAAGTCTGGATTTCGCTGTTCGACCTGGTCGGACGCAAGCTGCTCGCGTTGTTGCCGCTCTCGCTCGCAACGCCGGTTTTCGCGCTCGCGTGGGACCATCGCCTCTTCACTGTGTCGATCAATAGCGCGCTGATGGTGTTCGCGCTCTTCATCGGGCAGGAGTTCTGCTACTACTGGTATCACCGCGCATCGCATCGTATGCGCTTCTTCTGGGCGACGCATGCCGTGCATCACTCGCCGAACCAGCTGACGCTTTCCACTGCCTATCGGCTCGGCGTGACAGGCAAGCTGACGGGCTCGGCCATGTTCTTCACGCCGCTCGTGTTCCTCGGCGTGCGCCCCGAAGTCGTGCTGCTGACGCTCTACATGAACCTGCTGTACCAGTTCTGGCTGCATACGACGTGGGTGCCGAAGCTCGGCTGGCTCGAATACGTGTTCAATACGCCGTCCGCGCACCGTGTGCATCACGCGTCGAACGTCGAGTACCTCGATGCGAACTACGGCGGCGTGCTGATCATCTTCGACCGTCTGTTCGGCACCTACGTCGAAGAACGCGCCGAAGAACCCTGCCGCTACGGTCTCGTCACGCCGACCACGTCACGCAATCCGTTCGTCGTCGAGTTCGAGCATTGGGCCACGCTGATTCGCGATGTCGTGACGGCGAAGAGCGTGTGGATCGCGATCAATCACGTGATCCAGCCGCCGGGCTGGCTGCCCGATGGCGGCGGCGAAACGACGGAAGAATTGCGCAGCAAGAGTAAGCCGGTGCGTAGCGAGGTCGAGACCGTCAACGGTTGAGGCAGTGGTGAGAAGCGGGGCGCGCAGTGAGATGCGCGCCCCGTTTGCTTTTTGTGATTCTGGTCAGGCGCTCCGCTTGCTCATCTCATTCGCATGCGAGTATTCATTCCGGATATTCGCGTGCTTCTTCTTTCAATTGAATGACGTCGGCCAACACGCCTGCACGCGACGGGCCGATGGGGTAGTCTATGGACCTGATCATTGCGCTCGCATCGAAGCTTGCGAGCGGTTCGCATCATTCAACCGATTCATCAATGAGGCCAACATGGAATATCGTCACCTGGGCGCGTCTGGATTCAAGGTGCCCGTACTCAGCTTCGGCACGGGCACATTCGGCGGCAAAGGCGAATTCTTTCAGGCGTGGGGCGCGACGGATGTCGCCGAAGCACGCAAGCTTATCGATGTCTGTCTCGACGCTGGCGTCACGATGTTCGACACCGCCGACATCTATTCGAACGGTTCATCGGAATCGATTCTCGGCGAGGCATTGAAAGGGCGTCGCGACAAGACCATCATCTCGACGAAGGCCACGTTTCGCTTCGATGAAAACGATCCGAATGCCGTGGGCTCGTCGCGTTTCCACCTGATCCAGGCAGTCGATGCGGCGCTCAAGCGTCTGCAAACCGACTATATCGATCTATTCCAGTTGCATGGCTTCGACGCGAAGACGCCCGTGGAAGAAACGCTCTCCACGTTGAACGATCTCGTGCGCGCGGGCAAGATCCGCTACACGGGCGTGTCGAATTTTTCAGGGTGGCATCTGCAGAAGTCGCTCGATGTCGCGGACCGTTATGGTTATCCGCGATACGTGGCGAACCAGACCTATTACTCGCTGATCGGACGCGACTACGAATGGGAACTGATGCCGCTCGGCATCGACCAGGGCGTGGGCGCGGTCGTATGGAGTCCGCTGGGCTGGGGCCGTCTGACGGGCAAGATCCGTCGAGGCCAGCCGCTGCCGGACCAGAGCCGCTTGCACAAGACAGCCGACATGGGCCCGCCCGTGCCCGAGGAATACCTGTATCGCGTTGTGGATGCACTGGATGCGATCGCCGAAGAAACGGGCAAGACGATTCCGCAGATCGCGTTGAACTGGCTGCTGCAACGACCCACTGTTTCGACGGTACTGATCGGCGCGCGCAACGAGGAGCAATTGCGTCAGAACCTCGGTGCGGTGGGCTGGAATCTCACGCAAGAGCAGGTCGCGAAGCTCGATGAAGCGAGCAAGGTTCGGCCGGCGTACCCGTACTGGCATCAGGAAGGATTCGCGGAACGCAATCCGTTCCCCGTTTAAGTCAAGCGGATTGCATCGTAGGGCCGGTGCATCATCGGGTTCGAAACGGAACGCGGCGCCGGCTTTCGGTTTCCTTCGACAGCAATGTATCCAGGCGCGCTCGAACGTCACGAAGCGGACGCGAGCGCAGTGCATCGAATGGTCATGAGCGAGGCCAGATATGCCAACAGTGCTGCTTGTAGATGATGACGTTGAAACGCTAGACGCATGGCAGGGCGTGTGCGAAGCGCATGGCTATGCGACCTGTCTCGCCGAAGATGGGCGCACCGCGCTGGATATGCTGCGCGAGCGCGATGTGGATGTCGTCGTCGCGGACTGGCGAATGCCGGTGATGTCGGGCAGCGTGCTGTGCCATCACGTGCGCCACGAGCAGAACCTGGCGGAGATCGTGTTCATTCTCGTATCGGGCGAGCCGAGCCCGCCCGCGTTCGTCTATTACGACGGCTTTTTACGCAAGCCGCTCGACCCTACGGATCTGCTGTCGGCAATGGACCGGCTGTTGCTCGAACGTGCCGCCGATGGACGGCGCAGACGAAACATTTCTACCGCGCCGAAGAACGGATAGCCAGTCTGTGCTAATCACGTGCAATGCGTGGTTGCCTTGCAATACGCTTTTTTCGCCTTTGAGCACGCGTCTGTGCTCTTCTTGTCAGCCAATCACAAAAGCACTTTTATCTGTCTGAAAGTAATCCGGCATTGGCATGCGTTGCTTTTGCGTTGCACGACTGCGTCGTTCAGCGCCGGATATTTTTGACACTCCTATGATGAAGACGCTGCTGAGTCTGGCGCGTGCGAGGTTGCCAAACCATCGTCCGTTCTTTTATGATCGCGCGCCAAAAACTCTTCACAGCTACATCACGGAGCCAAACCAACATGAAGAAATCTTTACTCGCCCTCGCAACACTCGGTGTTTTTACCGCTTCCGCGCATGCGCAAAGCAGCGTGACGCTCTATGGTCTTATCGACACCGGCCTGGTGTACACCAATAACCAGCAGGGCCACAGCAATTGGCAGATGGTGAGCAGCTCGACGCAGAATACGGTCTTTGGGCTCAAGGGCTCGGAAGATCTCGGCGGCGGCTTGCATGCCGTGTTCAAGCTCGAGCAGGGTTTCTTGCTGAACAATGGCGCGCAGGCATTTTCGGGTAGTGCCTTCGGTTCGCAGGCGTGGGTCGGCCTGCAAAGCGATCCGTACGGCACCTTGACGTTCGGCCGGCAGTTCGACGCGATGAACGACCTCGTCGGTCCGCTGACAGCCGAGTTCAACACGTGGGGCGGCAGCATGGCCGCGCATCCGTTCGAGAACGACAACCTCGCTGCGAACTCCGTCGTCATCAACAACTCGGTCAAGTACACCAGCCCGACGTGGAGCGGCGTCACGCTCGAAACGATGTATAGCTTCAGCAACAAGGCAGGCGACTTCGCGAACAACCGCTCGTATGGCTTCGGCGTGTCGTATGCGATGGGTCCCGTGAATCTCGCCGCGGGATACCTGCAGTTCAACAATGCGGGCAACGGCAGCGGCGCGACCACCTCGTCGGATACGAGCGCGAACTTCATCGCGGAACGGCAACGCATCTGGTCGGTTGGCGGCAATTACACGTTTGGCCCGGCGACGGTCGGTCTCGTGTGGAGTCATTCGCAGATCGACAACGCGGCGGGCGTGTTCTCGTTCGGCACGGGCACCTATCTCGGTGCGAACGATTCGTCGGCGGGAACGCTGGCCGGTTCGTTGCGACTCGATAACTACGAGGTGAACGCGAAATACGCGCTGACACCGGCGTTGAGCGTGTCGGGCGCATACACGTACACGCACGGCGCGTACAACGGCTCGTCGCCGGGATGGAATACGGCGATGCTGCAAACGGACTACGCGCTCAGTAAGCGTACCGACTTCTACCTTGAAGGCGTCTATCAGAGCGTGCATGGCGCACCGACGGGTTCGGTGCTCTCGCACGCGATGATCAACACGCTGTCGCCGTCGTCGACGGATACGCAGGTTGCCGTGACGGTTGGCCTGCGTCACGCGTTCTGATCCGTGTGACGTAGTGAGCGGGCGTCAGAACAGATGCCGCAAGCCAACGCGCACGGCAAGCTGCGAATTGGCGCCCGTTCCCGAATTGCCGATAAAGCTCGAACTCGCACCGATCTCCGCCTGAACGGGCACCTCGTGGCCGTTGACGACGTTGCTGCCCGATGCCTTCTGATAGATGGCAAGTGCATAGACATCGGTTCGTTTCGACAGTGCATAGTCGACGAAGCTGTTCAGCTGATGCCATTTGCCGCTGAACTCGCCGCTCAGGTCGGAGAACGTGTAACCGAGCCCGCCGCTGACTGCGTTCGTGAACGCATACTTTCCGCCCACTTCATAGTTGTTCACTGTCGATTCTTGTGACGCGATCTGCGTGAGTTGCGTATGCGTCCAGTTGCCCCATACCTTGCCGCGCCCAATCAGATAGCTGCTGCCGATGCCGAAGGTGCGCAGATCGCGCAGCGGCCCCGTATTGATGTTCGCGATGTTGGCTGTGAATGCCGGTGTCGCGCTGCCGGGAAAGCGGATATCGGTGTACGCCGCGCCGATCGCGAACGGACCCGGCGTGTAGTTGACGCCGGCGCTAAATGTTCTCGACGAACCTTGAGTCGTCGTGGTGCCCGTGGTCGTGGTGGGTGAACCTGAGAACGCGCCAGCCTGATTCGAAAAGCCATAGAGCACGCCGAACGTCAGGCCATTAAAGTTCGCGCTGCTGAACTTGACCGAGTTGTTGATGCGGCTCGAGGTCAGTTGATCCAGATCGTTGATGTGATAAGCGTAGTTGCCGGCCGGCGTTTCGTGGCCCATCGCGTAGTTGTGGATGTAGTCTCTGGACAGCGAGTACTGCCGGCCGAACGTCAGCGAGCCAACGCCGTTCTTGTTCAATCCGACCCAGGCTTGTCGTCCGAATAGCGCGCCGCCTTGCGAGATCGTGCCATCGCCGGAATTGAAACCGCCTTCGAGTGTGAAGATGGCCGAGAGGCCGCCGCCGAGATCTTCCTTTCCGCGAATGCCCCAGCGGCTGCCTTGCGCGACGCCGTCGGCATATCGGACGAGAGAGCCGTGTCCGGTAGACGTGGCAACGTGGTTCGCATAGGTGATGCCCGTATCGATCAATCCATAGAGCGTCACGCTGCTTTGCGCGTGCGCGACGGAACCGACCAGGCTCAATGCCACAGTGGCAACAGTTCTTTTTAACATCCCAATTCCAGTCATTAAAAGAGTTCAGCGATTGATCGCTCGATCGATCTCTGTTCGATATGTCGACGGGAATATAACGGATGGCAAAAAATTTGTCGTAAGGCAGAGCGGACTGGCACTTCAATGCGTGCCGTGCATTTTCTAAAGCAACGGCAGTTAAAGAAAACGTATCTGCGGCGGAAATGATAAATGCGGGATAGGCCTGGATCACCTATTGAAGATATCGAACAACAAGCCGCGTAGTCTCGTCGACGAGCGCGCCAAACGCTTCGTCAGTGAGACGATCCGCATGATGCACGACGGCCGTATGCGTTAGTGCCTCGATCGACGTCACGCACACGAACGTCGCAAGCCCAAGGTCCATTGTGCGGAACTCGTCGCGATGAGCATCGAGATAGCCTCTGAACAGTGCATACGTTTCTCCACCTAATAGCGCCGATTCCTCCGTTCCGCCCGTGCGCGGAATCTGCTCGGCGAGTACGCGGTGCAATTCCGGATCGATACGGTGTGCCTCGATCGCGGCGAGCACGAGCTTGCGCACTGCCTGTTCCATCGGTAGCGCGGCGACTTCAGCCAGCGTCTCACGGACAACCTGCATGAGTTCCTCGCCGTGACGCTGCACGACAGCCGCGACAAGCGCCTCTTTGCTGGGAAAGTACTGATACAGCGAGCCGACGCTCACTCCCGCCTTTTCGGCGATGCGGTTGGTGCTGGCCTTGTCGAAGCCGTCCTTCACGAGAATGCGAGCGGTTGCTTCGATCAAGGCATCAACCGTCACGCGCGATCGCTGCTGAGACGCGTGCTTTCTTGGTTTTGTGAGTGGTTTTCGCGCCATTTTCTGCGCTCCAAATGCGAGTAGGTAATACGAGCAGTCGCTCGTATTATGCATCTTGTGATTCGAATCGCAATGTCGAAACCAACCAGGATCAACGCGAAAAAGGAGAAGTCACATGGCGTGTCAGTCATACTCGCAACTCGTTGCAATCAAACGATGGGCCGATCGCGGACTCTGCGATGTCGTGAGCCGCGATTTCGATAAGTTAAGCCAAGAAGACGCCTCGATCATGCTTCGCATCCTCGACCATATCCATGCGGTCGACAGGATTTTTCAGCATCATCTGCAGGGCGTGCCGCACGCGTTTCAGGCGCCGCGATCGGCAAACATGCCGGAACTCAGCGCGCTTGTAGACGGCATCAGAGAAGCCGACGACTGGTACGCGTCATACGTGGACGCGATGACGGAGCACGACTTCGAACAGCCTGTCGATTTCGTCTTCACCAGCGGAAAGCCCGCGCGCATGCGGCGAGGCGAGATCGTTCTGCATGTCTGCCTGCATGGCACCTATCATCGCGGCAACGCGGGCGCGCTTCTTCAACTGAGAGGCCTCACGCCGAGCCGCGATGCGATCACGGACTTCCTGGAAGACGCGGCGGCTTGAGTTGTCTGCCCGATTCTTCATATCAACCGTGCCCCATCTACCATCCTCGTTGCGCATCCGTGGCAAACTCCAGCTTTGCCATCTCTGCTCTGTCACGCCTCGCCCCTTCCGCTTGCCGCGAAGGGGCAGGACACACACTCTATGGACGCCGACGCCCACGCCTTCAACCAGATTCGCCCGCGCCTGCAGAAAATCGCCTACCGGATGCTCAGTTCTGTCGCCGAAGCCGAGGACATCGTGCAGGACGTCTGGCTGCGCTGGCATGCAGCCGACCACGCGAGCATCGACAACACCGAAGCGTGGCTCGTCTCCGTCACGACGCGGATGTCCATCGACCGTCTGCGTGCCGCGAAGATCCAGCGCGAGCACTACACGGGCATCTGGTTGCCCGAGCCTGAGATCAGCGACTCGCCCGCGACGCCGGAGGAGATGACCGAGCGCGCCGACGACGTTTCCGTCGCGTTCCTGATGCTGCTCGAACGGCTCACGCCCGAAGCGCGCGCCGCGTTCCTGCTGCGCGAGGTCTTCGACGCGGACTATGACGAGGTTGCCGATGCAATCGGCAAGACGGAGTCCGCATGCCGTCAGCTGGTGAGCCGCGCGAAGGCGCAACTGCGCGACGAGCGCCCGCGCTATGCAGTGCCGCGCGAGAAGCATCGCCAGTTGTTGCAGAGCTTTGCGCAGGCGCTCGCGAGCGCGGACTTCCACGCCATCAACGCATTCCTCGCCGAAGAGGCCACCCTGATCGGCGACGGCGGCGGCAAGGTGACGAGCTTCCCGAAGCCGATGGTGGGCGGCCGGCGCATCGCACAGCTTTTCTACGCGGCATTGCGGCGTTTTCCGGGCGAGGTTCATGTCAAGCTCGTGACGCTCAACGGTCAGAGCGCGCTGTTGCGCTATATCGAAGGCAAGCTCGAATCGGCGATGTCTTTCGAAACGGACGGCGAGCGCATCGTCAGCATTCACGTTCAACGCAATCCCGACAAGCTGGCGCGCATCGCCGCCGCATACGGCGAACCCTGAGCGCGCTGCGCGTCGCTGCAATGACTCCGCCCGCCAGCGCCTGATGGCGGGATTGGTGCCGGATGGGCAACACCGTGAGCCCGTCCGCAGGTCTACCGCGGCGCGCGTCACGAACCTACCATGGCGACGTGCGGTTCACCACCGCGAACAGCATCCGTCCCGCACGGATGCGTCCGTCATCGTCGCCAGGAGAAGTCATGACTCAGCGTATCAACTACTTTCACCAATCGCCCGAGCTATCGAAGAAGTTCATCGAGTTCAGCAACCTGCTGAAAGACTGCGCGATCGAAGAACCGATCCGCGATCTCGTCAACATCCGCGCATCGCAGATCAACGGTTGCGGCTTTTGCCTCGACATGCACGTGAAGGAAGCGACCATTCACGGCGAGCGCGCGCTGCGCGTCCACCATGTGGCGATCTGGCGCGAGTCGACGCTGTTCTCGCCGCGCGAACGTGCCGCGCTCGCGTGGACGGAAGTGCTGACCACCTTGCCCGAGCACGGCGTGCCCGACGATATCTACGAGCGCGTGCGTGGCCAGTTTTCGGAAAAGGAACTGTCGGACCTGACGTTCGAAGTCATGGCCATCAACGCCTGGAACCGCGCGAACGTGGCGTTCAAGTTCGTGCCGGGATCGTCCGACAAGGCATTCGGCCTCGACAAGGCGAACCTCGCCTGAGCCGGGGCGCCGTTCTTGTTCAACCTCGGCCTGTGCGGGCCGCGTCCATGTGAGGAGCGCATCATGTTTCGCTCGAAGAGAACTATCGCAGCCCTGCTCGTCATGGCGGGCGCGTTGACCCACCAGGCCCACGCCGAGCCGCCGGCGGCCATCGTGACACCCGTCATGACAAAGCCGCTCGACGACTATCCCGGCAAGGAAGCGTTGATGATCGTGGTCGAATATCCGCCTGGCGCCGTGGACCCGGTGCATCGGCATCATGCGCACGGGTTCATCTACGTGCTGGAAGGATCGATCGTGATGCAGGTCAGAGGCGGCAAGGAAGTCACGCTGACGCCGGGCCAGTCCTTCTATGAAGGCCCGAACGATGTCCACACGGTGGGCCACAACGCGAGCCAGACGAAGCCGGCGAAGTTCCTCGTGCTGCTGCTGAAGGACAAGGGCGCACCCGTTCTGGTGCCGGAGAAGTAACGCGCGGCAGCGGCCTCACGCGTGGCCGCAAAAGAAAATCGGCGGACGATGTCACAAACGGAAGCACTGAAACGTCTAGTTGGATAAGGACCTCCACTCTTCGCGCTTCCATGTCAGACTACGCACCGCGCCGCTCCGTTACGGGCGCCGACGATCCGATTGCAAGCACGTTTGCAACGAGTTTCGCCGGCGTCGTTTCCTTTCTTGCCGTTGCCAACGAAGGCAGTTTCGCCAGAGCGGGCGATCGCCTCGGCATCGGCCGCTCGTCCGTCAGCCGGAACGTGCAGAAGCTGGAGGCCCAGCTGGATACGCGCCTCTTTCTGCGCACGACCCGCAGCACGTCGCTGACGCGCGAAGGCGAACTCTTCTTCGAGAACTGTCAGGCGGGCGTCGAACGCATCGTTCAGGCGCTCGAAGAGATGCGCGAGCTGCGCAGCGGGCCGCCGCGCGGGCGGTTGCGCATCTACTCGACGCCGGGCTTCGGGCGCAGGATCGTCGCGCCATTGTTGCGCGGTTTTCACGCGCAGTACCCGGATATCTCGCTGGAGCTGCTGCTCAACGACCGTCCCGCCGACTTCACGGCCGATCGCATCGACGTGTCGTTTCGCGACGGACGCATGGAAGACAGCGAGATCGTCGCGCGTCAACTGATACCCATGCAGATGATCGTCTGCGCGTCGCCCGCGTATGCGGCCGCTCACGGCTTGCCGCGCCATGTCGACGAACTGGCCGACCATCGCTGCATCAACCTGCGTACGGCATCGGGGCGCGTGAGGGAATGGGAGTTCAAGGTCGACGGCCTGCCGATGCGCCGCCAGTTGCATGCGCCGCATACGTTCAACGACCCGGATCTGATTCTTCAGTCCGTGCTGGATGGACAGGGCATCGCGCAACTGCCCGGTTATCAGGTGTGCGATCTGCTCGGCGACGGGCGTCTCGTTACCTGTCTGACCCAGTACGCACCCGACGATAGCGGCCACTACATCTGCTATCTGAGCCGCAAGCATCTTCCGGCGCGCATCCGCGTGTTTGTCGATTACATGACGGAGCACACGCGAGCGCTCGACCTGCATTGCCTGACCACGATGGATGCGATGTCAACGGTCGACTGAACGCGGCGACCTGTCGATTGGTGTCCGCAGGGCAACACGATGGATACCTTCAAAGGTCTACTGCATCGAAGCGCACACACCTACGATGCTTCCTGTACGGACGCCGCGCATCACGGCGAGTCCGGCAAGCAACCGGCAATGACGCGTTCTGCCGGCTTCGAAAGCCCGGAAGCGGCGAGTGCGCCGCGCAAGACCTTGGAGAAAATCATGAAGATCGTTGTGATAGGCGGCACGGGACTGATCGGCAGCAAAGTGGTCAAGAATCTGCGCGGGCGTGGTCATGAGGTCATTGCCGCTTCACCTGCATCGGGCGTCAACACGATCACGGGCGAGGGGCTTAGCGAAGCATTGGCAGGCGCGAATGTCGTGGTGGATCTCGCCAACTCGCCTTCATTCGACGATGCAGCCGTGCTCGAATTCTTCACGACGGCAGGCAAGAACCTGTTCGCTGCGGAAAAGGCGGCGGGTGTGCAGCATCACGTGGCACTCTCGGTCGTCGGTACGGACCGGCTTGCGCAAAGCGGCTATTTCCGCGGCAAGATCGCGCAGGAGAAGTTGATCCGCGAATCGGGCGTGCCTTATACGATCATTCACTCGACGCAGTTCTTCGAGTTTCTCGGCGGCATCGCGCAGTCGGGTGGCGACGGACAGACCATCCGCCTGTCGCCCGCGTACTTCCAGCCGATCGCATCGGATGACGTCGGAGCGGCCGTCGCGGACTATGCCGTCGAAGCGCCGCGTAACGGCATCGTCGAGATCGCGGGCCCGGATCGCGTGCGGCTTGCTGACATGGTGCAACGCTTCCTGGACGCGACGCACGATTCGCGCAAGGTTGTCGCGGACACGGGCGCACGCTACTTCGGCGCGGAGCTGAACGACGACACGCTCGTACCCGGCGCGAATCCGCGTCTCGGCGCGTTGAACTTCGACGCGTGGTTCTCGCAATCGCAAGCCGCGCGATAAGCGGTTTTTACGGTGACGCATGCCGTGATCCAATCGGAGCACGAGGAGCACGAGTTGCGTCACCGCGACGGCATGTCACTCTCGCCAGGACATGACGACGGCATCCGCCCGTCGAACAGCACCGCCATCCCGCAGTCCGATGTCAGCATGCGTCGCGCGTCGTGTCCCGCGCCGGGCACTTCGACCACACGCTGATTCAGCCCGACGGGATACCGGCTTTGCAGGTAATCGAAGTAAGCAAGCCCACGCGCGAGCCGGAACGGACCCTGTGCCATCGCCGCGCAGGAGCGGTCGATAAAGTGCGTGCGCGGGTCCACGTCATCCATTCCAAGCAGATACACGACATCGCGCTTCGCGTAGCGGGCCTCGATTTGCGCCGCGTCCTGCGAGGCAACATAAGGAGGCGGGTCGACCATGCCGTACTTCCACTCGACAGCGCGTGGACACGCCTGCGTATCGACATGCTGGAAAACACCGCGCGACACGGGACGTTCATCGTCGAAGTACAGATAGCTCGACGGATTCGCGACCACGTACCGCACGCGGATTCCGTCGCGCGCCAGCGCTTCCTCGGCACGTCCGGCCACGGCATAACGCTGCACCACCTGCGCACCCGCCGAATGCCCGATCACCGTCACAGAAGATAACGCGGGATAGCGCTGCCGGTCGTCGAAGTGTTCGAGCAGCGCATCGAGCGCCGCGAAGGAACTCACCGGCGCGGGGCGGCGCGCGGGCGCGCCTTCTTTCCATCCGGCTTCGGACCACGCGAGCGTGCTGTCAGGCATCTGGGACGCGCGCAGATCGCGCGTCGTCAGAAACTGCGGCGCGACGATCATGCTTCGTGTTGCATCCGCACCGGCAGCGGCGAGTACTTGCTGCCCGGTGGCGAAGTACTTGTCGGCGTTGCGCAGCGTGCCGTGAACGATGATGAATACGCGTGTGACGTGGGGTTCTGCCGCGTCGATGTTGCGATCGGCGTAGAGTGGCAAAGTGCCGTCGCCGTCGGGCGTAACGACACGCATGGTCTGATCGGCGACATGCGCGACGGGCGCATTCTGTCGCGACGATGCGGTGTTTGCGGCGGCCTGCGCGCAGTTTGAGGCCGTCAATGCCAAAGCGATCCATGCTGCGGCGAGCAACGAGCGGCGTGCCGGTTCTGAAAACATATCGAATGCCTCGTGATGTGACGTACGTGCGTATTTAACGCGCGACGCGGCGTATTCCGTCGCATGAATCGAGCGCGTCGCGGTATGCGAATTGCTCAGTGGTGATGCCGGAAATCCGCCGACATGCGACTTTCGCCGCTGCAAGGCCGACAATCTTCGCGGTCGCCCGACCGCCTGGGAGATGCCCATGAACCGCTGGCACCGTTCGTTCTCCAATCTGAGCCGCGTGCGGCATATCGCGATCCTGTGCCTCGTCACGGCGATTTGCGTATCGTGCAGCGGGGGCGGCTCGTCGAACAACGCGAGCACGAACGGCGGGAGCGGCGGCTCGGGCTCGGGCAGTCCAAGCGGTTCGGGCGGGTCGGGTGGCTCAGGCAGTTCGGGCGGCATGGCGGCAGCAGCAACTGATGTGCTCACCTACCACAACGATCTGGCCCGCACAGGGCAATACCTCGCCGAAACCACGCTCACGCCTGCGAACGTCAACGCCACGAGCTTCGGCAAGGTGGGCTTTCTGTCCGTCGACGGTAAAGTCGACGCGCAACCGCTGTATGCCAGCAACGTGTCGGTGAACGGTGCGGCGCACAACGTTGTGTACGTCGTGACCGAACACGCGAGCGTGTATGCGTTCGACGCCGACAGCAACGCCCAGCTATGGCAGCGTTCGCTGCTCGGCGCGGGCGAAACGACCAGCGATCCCCGCAACTGCGCGCAGATTTCCCCTGAGATCGGCATTACGGCGACGCCCGTCATCGATCGCGGACGCGGGACGAACGGCGTGATGTACGCGGTGGCGATGAGCAAGGACGGTGGCGGAACGATTCACCAGCGCCTGCATGCGATCGATCTCGCCACAGGCGCCGAAGCGCTCGGCGGCCCCACGGAAATAGCCGGCAGCTATCCGGGCAGCGGCGCGAACAGCAGCAACGGTGTGACCGTCTTCGACCCGCAGCAATACGCGGAGCGGCAGGCGCTGACGCTGGTCAACGGCAACGTCTATCTGGCGTGGACCTCGCACTGCGACCAGGGCGTCTACGCCGGCTGGGTGATGGCCTACAACGCCGACACGCTCGCGCAGTCGGGCGCGCTGAACCTGACGCCGAACGGCAGCGGTGGCGCGGTATGGATGGGCGGCGGCGGGATGGCGTCGGACGGGACGTCGCTCTATCTGCTCGATGCAAACGGCACGTTCGACACCACGTTGAACGCGCAAGGTTTTCCATCGAATGGCAATTTCGGCAATGCGTTCGTCAAACTCGGGGCCGCGCCGAATCTCGGCGTCGCGGATTATTTCGCCACCTTCGATACCGTGTCGCAATCCGCGCGCGACGCCGACCTCGGCTCGGGCGGCGCGATCGTGTTGCCCGATCTCGTCGATGCGAGCGGCGTCACGCGGCATCTCGCGCTCGGCTCGGGCAAGGACTCGAAGATCTACGTCGTCGATCGCGACAGCCTGGGAAAATTCAATAGCTCCAGCAACGCGATCTGGCAGGAGATCGACGGTCAACTGATAGGCGGCGTGTTCACGACGGCGGCGTTCTACGGCAACGTCGTGTACTACGGCGCGGTCGGCGACAACCTCAAGGCGTTCCCGGTCAGCGGCGCGCGTCTCGCCACCACGCCCGCGTCGCAAAGCGCGTTCAAGTTCCCGTATCCCGGCACGACGCCGAGCATCTCGGCGAACGGCGCGCAGAACGCGATCGTGTGGGCGGCGGAGAATGGATCGGTGGCGGCGCTGCATGCGTTCAATGCCGCGAATCTTGCGCAGGAGCTGTACAACAGCAATCAGTCCGGTTCGCGCGATACGTTCGGCGCGGGCAACAAATACATCACGCCGATGGTCGCGCATGGGCGCGTGTACGTCGGCACGACGAATGGCGTCGCGGTGTTCGGATTGTTGAAGTAGCGCGGCCGTGTGGCGCGCCTGTTAACACGCGGCCCGCGCCTCGGCCAGCAGACGATGGATCTGCGCGACCACGGCCGCGCCTTCGCCCACTGCGGATGCAACCCGCTTGGTCGACCCCGAGCGCACGTCGCCGATCGCGAAGACGCCGGGCACGCTGGTCTGCAACGACATCGATTGCAGCCCGGCGTCGGGAATGTCGGGCCCCGTCAAAACGAAGTCTTTGTCGTCGAGCGACACGCCGCATGTCTTGAGCCAGCCGGTGTTCGGCTCGGCGCCGATAAAGACGAACAGATGATGCGTCGGCATGCTGCCTTGGATGCCGCCCGCGCCCCGATAGTGCACGCGTTCGAGCCGCGCGTCGCCTTGCAGCGCGGTCAGTTCAATGCGCGTGTGGAGCGTCACGTTCGGCAGCGCCAGAATGCGTTCGATCAGATAGTGCGACATGCTGTGTTCGAGGCTCGCGCCGCGTATGAACATATGCACATGCTCGACGTGCGACGCGAGAAACACGACCGCCTGTCCCGCCGAATTACCGCCGCCGATCAGCAGCACGGGCTCCTTGCGGCACAGACGCGCCTCGATCGGCGTGGCCCAGTAGTAGACGCCGGAGCCTTCGAAGCGCTCCAGCCCCTCGACATCCGGGCGCCGATACTCCGCGCCGCTCGCGATCACGACGGTGCGCGCGGTAATGCGCCGGGCGTCGGTGAGTTCGACGACGGGCGGCTGCTTGTCGCAATACAGGGCCCGGACCTCGCACGGAATGCCGATGTGCGCGCCGAACTTCTGCGCCTGCACGAACGCGCGGCCGGCGAGCGCCTGGCCCGTGATGCCCGTCGGAAAGCCCAGATAGTTTTCGATGCGCGAACTGGTGCCCGCCTGGCCACCGGGCGCGCGGCAATCGAGCGCGGCCACCGACAACCCTTCCGAGGCCGCATACACGGCTGTCGCCAGTCCCGCCGGACCCGCGCCGACAATGGCGACGTCGTACACATGCGCCGGATCGAATTCGGGAATCAGCCCGAGACACGACGCGAGCTGTCCTTCGTCGGGATTGCGCAGCACCGTGCCGTTCGGGCAGAGGACGAGCGGAAAGTCGTCGGGTTGCGGCGTCAGCCGTTCTAGTAGCGCGATCGCTTCGGCGTCCTTGTCGGCGTCGAGCGTCATATTGGGGAACACGTTGCGGCGCAGGAAGTTCTGCAGCGTGGCGAGCCGCCCGCTGCTGGATGGCCCGACCAGCACGACGCCCTGTCCGCGCTCGATTACCAGAACGCGCCGCAGGATCAGCGCGCGCATGATCTTCTCGCCGAGGTCGGCTTCGCTGATCATCATCGCGCTCAGTTCGTCGGGCCGCAGCAGGATCGCTTCGACATCTTCGACCACATGCGCGTCGACGACGGCTGGCTTGTTGGAGAGCTGCGTGACATCCGACGTGAACTCGCCGCGTTGCGTGTAGGTATGAATAACCCGCTCGTGGCCGAGACCGTCGCGCCCGACTATCCGCACCTTGCCCGACAGCAGCACGAACACACCGGGACAAAGGCTGCCCGCGCGATAGAGCAGGGCGCCCGTCGTGTAGCGTGACCGCGCGCCGAAGCGCCGTATCCGTTCGATTTCCGCTTCCGAGAGGACGGGAAACATCTGCTGGTGCCGCGGATGATCGCGCACGCTCGGGTCTTCGAGGAGATCGCCGTCGAAGAGGTTCGCGTCCGTGGCTGGCTCACGGGCGGGCGCTGCGTCTGACGGCGTTGACTCGTTGCTCATCGCGGACTTCCTCCGGCGCATGACGGGATGGTGCGTGGGCGTTGTGCAAGTGTTGGCCACCCGTAAGCCAAGCATACTTCCATCGTTCGATTCTTGCGTGCGATGGGCCGGTTTTGCGGTTTCGTTTCCACCTGTTTCATTTGACCCCGCCGCATCGCTTCGCCAGTCACTATCGAAAGTGTGTGAGCGATTAAATCGTATGCGATTGACATCGCAGGGCACTTCGATCAATATGCATCGCATGCGATTGAATCGCATAAGTTATATCAACCGATATCCACTTTCGACCAAGGATTCACGATGACCAAAATTGAAAAAGTCCTGTTCACGGGCAAGACGCACACGACGGCAAGCACGCACGCTGGCGCTTCGCGCGGCCACGAAGAACGGCTCGACCTCAGGCTGTCGGCCCCGGCAACGACGCGCATCCGCAGCATGTGTTCGAGGCCGCCGATCCGCATCCGACCGCGGAGCAACTGTTCGCGGGCGCGTGGTCGGCCTGTCTGATCACCGCGATCGGGCTGGCGGCCAAGGCGAAGAAAGTCGCGCTCCCGTCCGACCTCGCGCTCGATATCGAAATCGATCTCGGCATGACGGGCAACGCGTACTTCCTCGGTGCGCGGATCAACGTGAGCATGCCGGGCGTGGCGCGCGACGTCGCCGAGGCGGTCGTGCACGCCGCGGATGAGCTGTGTCCGTACTCGAAGGCCACGCGCGGCAATATCGATGTCGCGATTAATGTGATCTAAGCACCGCGTCTGGTTGCGCATGCGTCTGCGTGCGTGACGAGCCGATAAGGAACGTCAGGCCGGAAAGGGCGCGCTAGAATAAAAATCTGCGCCCTTTCCTCGACGGCAGACGGCCATGAACCTGTGCATCGCCCGCTTCGTTCGCCCAACGGTGGCTGCCATGTGTGCTGCGTCACTCGCCACGCTTGCGGCGTGCGGCGGCAGTGTGTGTGTCGGCTTCGACGGTTGCACGGGCGTAAACCCGACGCAGAACCTCGCACTTGCGGGCACGGCGGCCACCGGCAAGGCGCTTGCGAGCGCGAACGTCAACGTGGCCTGCACGCAAGGTTCGGGAGCCACGCTATCGGATGGCGGCGGCCGCTACAGCCTTGCATTCAATGCGACGTTGCCGTGCGTGATTACCGTGACTTCCGGCAGCACGACGCTGCATTCGCTGGCCTTCGCTGGCGGCACGTTCAACACGACACCCGAAACCGAACTGATGCTCGTCTACCTCGCCGCGCAACTCGGTACGAGCGAGTCCAGTCTGATTGCAAATTTCGCCAGCAGCGCGCAGTTCCAGCAGGCGCTTGCGAACCAGACTACCGTGCAGAATGCGCAATCGGCGGTGGTCACGAACCTGCAGCGGCACTATGCCGTCACGCTAACTGCGCCCGCGTTTTTGACGACGCCGTTCGCGGTTGGGCAGGCAGGCGTCGACAGCGATCTCGAAGCGCTCGCGAAAGCAGGCGCCATCGACGCCAACGGCATGCCCGATTCAGCCGCTATTTCGCTGATGTCTCAAGCGGGTGCGGCGCAGCCGCTTGCGAAAGCGTCCGCGCCTTTATCGCGCGGTATGTAAGTCGCGCATCACGCGATCGGTTCCGTCGTCATCGCGCGTGTAAGGCCGTGCATCGGACGGCGCATTGCGACATCGAACGGATTCACCTGCGGGCCGATCAGATCGGCTTGCCGCTTGAGGAGTTCGACGACCATCGGCAAACGGTCCTCGCCCAGTCGCGCCGACAGCGTGCCGACGCTCAACGCCGCCACCGCGCAGCCCGTTCGGTCGATGATCGGCACGGCCACGCCCGCCATGCCTTCCAGCACGCCGCTATTGCGCCCCGCGTAACCGAGTTGCCGGACGCGCTCGATTTCCGTGCGCAAATAGACTTCGTCGAGCACGCCATAGCTGCGCAGCCGCGGCACGTTGAAGCGAATGATCTCTTCGCGCTCGGCTTCGGGCAGAAACGCGAGAATCGCGAGGCTGCCTTGCCCGACACCCAGCGCGACGCGGCCGCCGATATCGCCCGTGAACGAGCGGATCGGAAACGGGCCTTCGCACATATCGAGGCATACGGCATCGAAGCTGCTTTTGACTAGCAGAAAAATCGTGTCGCCGAGACTCGCGCACAGTCGCAGCAAGGCAGGGCGGCACAGCTCGCGCATGCCGCTCGGATTGCCGGCCTGCGAGGCCAGCGCAAAAAAGTCGACGCTCAGCCGATAAAGCTTCGTACTCTGATCCTGCTCGACGACCCCTTCGGCAATCAGCGCATGCAGGATGCGATGCACGGTGGCCTGCGTCAGGCCGACGGCTTTCGCGATGCGCGTGACGCGGCCGCCTTCCGGTTGAATTTCTCCTAGCGCGCGGATCACCGCGAAGGCCCGCTGCAACATGCCGGTGCCGGGAGCGTCGGCTTCTTTCGAAGAATTCATTGGCGATCTCGATTCGGATTCCATTGAACGGAATACTAGCCGATGTTCTTACTGAAAAACAAACTGTCGTCTCCAAACCCCGTGCAAGCACAGGTGGGCACGCAATTCAGTATTTTCACTGACGACACGCAGCGGAATAGAATGTATACGAAATCGTTCAAATATTCCATTCAATGGAAGAAACATGATCTTTATATCATTCATTGGAATTTGACATTGACGCTCTGGAATTTGGCTAGCTAGAGTCGGCTCAACAGACACCAGTCGATTCAGCCGGTGCCGCGCACCGAAAGGCCAGACCATGTCGTTCCTCACGTTGACTGACGTTTCGAAGACGTTCGGCGATCTCCATGCCGTGACGGGCATCAACCTCGCGGTGGAAAAGGGCGAATTCGTGTCGCTGCTCGGCCCGTCGGGTTGCGGCAAGACGACCACGCTGCAGATGATCGCGGGCTTCATCGAAACGACGCGCGGCCGCATCACGCTCGACGGCCGCGACATCACGCACATGAAGCCGAGCCGGCGCGGCCTAGGCATCGTCTTTCAAAGCTACGCGCTGTTCCCGCATATGAGCGTCGCGCAGAACGTCAGTTTCGGGCTGGAAATGCGCGGCATCGATAAAGCCGAGCGCGCCGACCGCGTGCGTGAAGCCTTGGCGCTGGTGCGGCTCGATGCGCTCGCGCATCGCTTTCCGCGCGAACTCTCGGGCGGTCAAAGGCAGCGTGTCGCCATTGCGCGCGCGATCGTGATCGCGCCGCCCGTGCTGCTGCTCGACGAACCGATGTCGAACCTCGATGCGAAGCTGCGCGAGGACATGCAGTTCGAACTGCGCTCGATTCAACGCAAAATCGGCACGACGACGATCATGGTCACGCACGATCAATCCGAAGCGCTGTCGATCAGCGACCGCGTGGTCGTGATGGAAGCGGGGCGCATCACACAGATCGACACGCCGTATCGCGCGTACGAGCGGCCCGAGAATCTGTTCGTGTCGCAGTTCATCGGCAAAGCGAACATGCTGGCGGGCAAGGTCGTATCGCGCGACGGCGACGCGATCGGTATCGACCTCGGCCACGATCTCGCGGAGACGGGCAGCATGACGCAGCTCGCCGCGCAAGGTCAGGCAATCGACGTCGGCGATGCCGTCACGCTATGCATTCGCCCGGAAAAACTGCGCCTCTGCGCACCCGACCAGGGGCGTCTTGCGGGCAATGTGACGAGCCGGTTCTTTCTCGGCAGCCAATGGCTTTATCGGCTCGACAGCCGCGTCGGCGAAATGCTCGTGTGCTGCCAGAACGAAGGCAACGAGCCGTTTTCGGAAGGCGCGAAAGTCGGCATCGACTGGCATAGCGATTCGCTGCGCCTGATCGGCCAGGAGCGTGCGCATGGATAGCACATTGCCCGCCACGCAAAGCGCGAACCGAAGCGCGGCGCGCGCGCCGTGGCGCGCCTTCGTGCCGCTCTGGCTGATGAGCGCGCCCGCGATGATTCTGTTCGCGACACTCGTGCTCGTGCCGCTCGCGATGACGCTCGCGCTGACGTTCTACCGCTTCGATCCTGCCAGCGGCCCGATCGCGGCATTCGACTTTCACAACTACGTCGAAGTGCTCGGCTCATCGTATTTCCACACGATCTTTCTGCGCACCTTCGGCATTGCCTTGCTGACGACCGTACTGTGCGTCGCGATCGGCACGCCCGAAGCGTATGTGTTGTCGCGCATGCGCGACCCGTGGCGCTCGCTCTTCCTGCTGGTGATTCTCGCGCCGCTGCTGGTGTCGGTGGTGGTGCGCGCATTCGGCTGGAGCATGCTGCTCAACACGAATGGACTCGTGAATCAGGCGTTCGCGCTGTTCGGCCTCGGACCGTACAAGCTCGAATACACGACCTTCGCCATCGTCATCGCGCTCGTACACGTGATGCTGCCGTTCATGGTGATTCCCGTGTGGACGGCGTTGCAACGGCTCGATCCGCAGACGGAGAACGCCGCATTGTCACTAATGGCCTCGCCCGCGACGACGCTGCGCCGCATCGTGTTGCCGCAACTCGTGCCCGGCATTCTGTCCGGCAGCCTGATGGTGTTCGGCCTCTCGGCGAGCGCATTCGCGATTCCCGGCCTGCTCGGCGGACGTCGTCTGAAGGTCGCGGCAACGGCCGTCTACGACCAGTTTCTGAGCTCGATGAACTGGCCGCTCGGCGCGACGATCGCGGTGCTGCTGCTGGTCGCGAACCTGGTGGTGATGCTCACCTACTACCGCGTGCTCGAGCGGCGCTACACGCGCAGCATGGGCTGACGCGAACCCGACAGGCGAAACATCATGCGCAAGAACGGCCCCATTGCCCTCGCGTTCCACACCATTGTGATCCTTTTCGTGCTCGCGCCACTGGCGATCGTCGTGCTGGTCGCCTTCACGCCCGACGAAACCTTGACGCTGCCCACGCACGGTTTCTCGTTGCGCTGGTTCCGCGCGATTCTCGACTATCCCGACTTCATCACGGCCTTCTTCAACAGCCTGAAACTGGCCTTCGCGTCGGCGACGCTGTCGCTCGTCGTGGCATTGCCGGCGGGCCTGGCGATTGGCCGCGCGCGCTTTCCGGGGCGCAATTTTCTTAATGCGTTGCTGCTGTCGCCGCTGGTGACTCCCGGCCTCGTGCTCGGCATTGCGATGCTGCGCTTCTTCGCGCTGATCGGCGTGACGGGTTCTTTCGCGTGGCTGATTCTTGCGCACATGGTCGTGATCACACCGTTCGTGATGCGCCTCGTGCTTGCGTCGGTGAGCGGGCTGGACCGCAGCATCGAGCACGCGGCGTCGTCGCTCGGCGCCGATGCATGGACCACGTTCCGCCGCATCACGCTGCCGATGATCGTGCCCGGCATCACGGGCGGCTGGCTGCTCGCGTTCATCAACAGCTTCGACGAACTGACGATGTCGATCTTCGTCACGTCGCCGCAGACGGTCACGTTGCCGGTACGGATGTACATGTACGCCACCGAATCGATCGATCCGATGATGGCTTCCGTTTCCGCGCTCGTCATCTTCATCACGGCGGGCGCGATGCTGCTGCTCGACCGTGTCTACGGTCTCAACCGGATTCTGATTGGCCAGCACTGATGGCTTCTTTCTCTCCCGCTCACATGTCCCGTTCCAACAGCCAGTTGCTGCGCGTGGCCGAAGCCGGACGCGCGCCGGTGTCGTTCTTTCTCGATGGCGTCGAAGTCGGCGCGCTGACGGGCGATACCGTGCTGACGGCAATCCTGATGCAGCAGCGCCACGTGCGTTACAGCGAATTCAGCGGCGAGCCGCGCGCGGGCTTTTGCATGATCGGCGCGTGCCAGGACTGCTGGGTGCGCTGCGAAGGCGGCGCGCGGATTCGCGCGTGTTCGACGCTGGTGAAAGAAGGCATGCGGATCGTGACGAAGGGTGCGCGATGAGTAGCGGGCAACAGGTAGTGATCGTCGGCGCGGGGCCTGCGGGGATTCGCGCGGCGCAGACGCTGGTGGCGGCCGGCATCCGGCCCATCGTGCTCGATGAGAACGCGCGCTGGGGCGGACAGATTTATCGTCAGCCGCCTGCCGATGCGGGCTTCACTCGCAGCAAGGCGACGCTCTATGGCTTCGAGTCGAAGAAGGCCGATGCCGTGCACGAGACGATGCGCGCGCTTCTGCCGCATATCGACTATCGGCCGGAAACGCTCGTATGGTCGTGCGAAGGCCGCAGGCTGGACACGATCCGCAATGGCCGCGAGGTGAGCGTGGCGTTCACGCAGTTGATCGTCGCAAGCGGCGCGACGGATCGCGTGCTGCCCGTGCCGGGCTGGACGTTGCCGGGCGTCTATACGCTAGGCGGCGCGCAGGTTGCGCTGAAGGCGCAGGGAAGCGCGATTGGGCGGCGTGTCGTGCTGGCGGGCACGGGTCCGTTGCTGTACCTCGTTGCGTATCAATACGTGAAGGCAGGCGCGCGGATCGAAGCTGTGCTCGACACGAGCGCGTGGTCGAACCAGGTCGCGGCGGTGCCGAAGCTCATCAGTCAGCCGTCGACATTCGCCAAGGGCGTCTATTACGTGGCGTGGCTCAAGGCTCGTGGCGTCAGAGTGGAGCGTGGCGTGACGCTGGTTGGCATCGACGGCGACGAGGGTGTGGCGGGCATTCGCTTCAAAGCCTCGCACGAGAACGAGCGCATCGAAACGATTGCCTGCGATGCAGTCGGCCTCGGCTTCGGCTTGCGCCCGGAAACGCAACTGGCCGATCTCGCCGGATGCCGCTTTCGCTTCGATCCATTGAACGGCTGCTGGTTGCCCGAGCGCGACGCGGCAGGGCGCAGTTCGGTGCCGGGCATCTACCTCGCGGGCGATGGCGCGGGCATCGCGGGCGCGGATGCGGCTGAACTCGCGGGCCGACGTGCGGCGCTCGCGCTGCTCGACGATCTCGGCATTGCGCATCCTGCGCAGACGGATGGCCTCGATGCCGCGACCCTAGAGCGCCGCTTGCAACGCATTGCCGTGTTTCGCGCAGGTATCGAAGCGGCCTTTGCTCCACCCTCGCAACCAGCGAAGCAATGGCCCGACGACATGACCGTCTGCCGCTGCGAAGAAGTCGATGCGGGCACGTTGCGGCGCTGCATTCGCGGCGGCGAGGCAAGCGAGATCAACCGGCTCAAGGCGTTGACGCGTGTCGGCATGGGCCGCTGCCAGGGGCGCATGTGCGGCGAAGCGGCCATTGCGTTGCTGAGCGAGGAAACGGGGCATCCGGTGGAAAGCGTCGGGCGGTTGCGCAGTCAGGCGCCCATCAAGCCCATTCCCATTTCGCCGATGCTGTTCGACGACGACGTCGCCGCGATTCCCGAGGAGGCACGCGATGAGTGACGCCGTCCACTATCAGGTCGTGATCGCGGGCGGCGGGCTGGTCGGCTCGTCGGCGGCGCTGGCGCTCGCGCGGCGCGGTGTGCGCGTGGGCCTGTTCGAGCGGCGCTATTGCGGCGCGCAGGCCAGCGGCGTCAACTACGGCGGCGTGCGATGCCAGGGACGCCCCGCCGAACAGATGCCGCTTGCGATGCGCGCACGGCGTGTCTGGGACCGCTTGCCCGAACTGATCGGCATCGACGGAGAACTCGTCGTGTCGGGGCATCTGCGTCTGGCGCGGCGCGAAAGCGATTTTGCCGTGCTCGAAACGTGGGCCGCGATGGCGCGCGAACACGGGCTCGAAACCGAGCTGCTGGCAGGCGCGGCGTTCCGCAAGCGCTATCCGTGGCTCGGCGAGGCCGCGCTGGGCGGCTCGCTGTGCATGAGCGACGGTCACGCGAATCCGCGCCTCGTGTCGCCCGCTTTCGCGCGCGCGGCGCAACAGGCGGGCGCCATAGTGCGCGAGCAAACCGCGCTCACCGATATCACGCACGACGGCACGCGCTTCCAGATTCGCGCGGGCGACGAGCGCATCACGGCCGACTGGCTGATCAACACTGCGGGCGCATGGGCGAACACGGTCGCGGGCTTTTTCAACGAAGCCGTGCCGATGAAGCCGATCTATCCAAACATGTGGGTGACCGAGCCGCTGCCGCGCTTCGTGACGCACAACCTCGGCGTCGTTGGCGGCGGCGTGTACGCGCGCCAGGTCGAACGCGGCAACTGCGTGATCGGCGGCGGGCGCGGGCATGGCGACGGCGAATACGCACAACCATCGACGCAAACCACGCGCGCCGTGATGCGCGACGCGTGCGCGCTGCTGCCGGCATTGCGCGACGCGTTGCTGATCCGTACGTGGAGCGGTGTCGAAGGCGAGACGCCCGACAGCAATCCCGTGATCGGCGCGAGCCAGAAAGTGCCGCGCCTGCTGCATGCATTCGGTTTTTCGGGCGGCGGCTTTCTGCTTGCGCCCGGTGTCGGCGAAGTGCTGGCCGACCTCGTGATCGACGGCGAGACCTCGACGCCGCTCGATGCGTTTGCGATCGGCCGCTTCAACCGAAGCGCGATCCCCGCTGTTCTTTAATCCTGTCAAGGAGACCCACAATGAAGCTGTCAAGCACGGTCGCGGCGCTGGCCGCCGTGTGCGCGATCGGGGCGACTGCGCCCGCCTGGTCGCAAACCAAAACGATATACATCGGCATGAACGGTGGCCCGATGGAGAAGGCGTACACGAGCCAGGTGCTGCCCGACTTCGAGAAGGCGAACAACGTGAAGGTGGTCGTGGTGCCGGGCACTTCGTCCGATGTGCTGGCGAAGCTGCTCGCCAATCGCAACAGCCCGCAGATTCACGTCGCGTTTCTCGATGACGGCGTGATGGCGCGTGCCGTCAGCATGGGTGTGTGCCAGAAGCTCGACGATGCGCCCGTGCTGAAAGAGCTGTATCCGTTCGCGCGCATGAAGGATGACATCGGCGCGGGCGTGCAGCTCGGCATGACGGGTATCGGCTACAACACGAAACTGTTCGCGGAGAAGGGTTGGGCGCCGCCAACATCGTGGATGGATTTCGCCAATCCGAAGTACAAGGGCAAAGTGGTGTTTCAGTCCGCGTCGAGCAGCACGTTCGGCCTGCACGGCTTTCTCGCGATCAACCGCTTGATGGGCGGCAACGATCAGAACGTCGAGCCCGGTTTCAGCAAATGGTCGAGCACGGTTGGGCCGAATGTCGTCGAGTACATTCCCAATTCGGCGAAGCTCTCGGAGATGGTGCAGACGGGTGAGGCGGGTCTCTTCCCGCTGACGCCGACGGCTGTCGGCGATCTGCAGGACAAGGGCATTCCCGTCGGCTACGCGAATCCGAAAGAAGGCGCGGTGCTGCTGCTCGTCGATCTGTGCGTCGTGAAGAACAACGCCGATCCGCAGCTTGCGCAAAAGCTCGCGCAGTTCCTGTTGTCCGCGCCGGCGCAATCGAAGGCGGCGGCAGCGGGCAAGCAGATTCCGACCAACGAGCACGCGACGATGACGCCCGCGATGCAGAAGAGCCTCGGCAATCTGGACGATCTGGTGAAGAAGGTGACGGTCGTCGATTGGGATTCGATCAATGCGCACCGCGCGCAATGGGATCAGCGCTGGAACCGGCAGGTCGAGCAGTAATGGTCTGATGCGTGCGGCGAGCGGGCCGTGCCGCTCGCCGCCGTGCGTTATGACTTCGCGCGCCCCTTCTGTCTGTGCCGCGGCGTACAGACAGGCACGAAAAAATCCGGCGCGCTGACAAACTGCACACGAAACGTGTAATTTGTTCTACGCTATAAAAGTTACCTGCTGCGCATTCACGCTCGTCTCGCGTCGGTGCCGATCGGGAGCCGCCGCGAACTATTTGCGCTCCCGCCAGGTCGTACGGCATCATGGCCGGCGGCTAACGTCAGAAGCTCTCTATGCTGATTCCCGATAACCCGCCGGCCGTCGTCACAACGACAGTGGCGGCATCCGACGCACCGGTTGGAACCTGTTACCACGGAGAAAGAAGATGGCGATTCGACTAGGAGAAGTAGCGCCCGATTTCACGGCGGAAACCACGGAAGGCACGATTCGTTTTCACGAATGGATCGGCGATAGCTGGGCAATCCTGTTCTCGCATCCGAAGGACTTCACACCCGTCTGCACGACGGAACTGGGCTACATGGCGGGACTCAAGCCGGAGTTCGACAAGCGCAATACGAAGATCATCGGACTGAGCATCGACCCTGTAAGCGATCACCAGAAATGGGTGAAGGACATCGAGGAGACGCAGGGCAACGCGATCAATTATCCGATGATCGGCGACGCCGATCTGAACGTCGCGAAGCTCTACGACATGATTCACCCGGAAGCGAGCGGCGGCCCGCGCACGGCCGTCGACAACGCGACGGTGCGTTCGGTGTTCCTGATCGGGCCGGACAAGAAGGTGAAGGCAATGCTCGTTTATCCGATGAGTACGGGCCGGAATTTCGACGAAGTGCTGCGTTTGCTGGACTCGCTGCAACTGAACGCGAAGCACACGGTTGCCACGCCCGTGAACTGGAAACCGGGCGAGGACGTGATCATTCCGACATCCGTTTCCGATGAAGCTGCCAAAGCGAAGTATCCGCAGGGCTTCAAGACCTTGAAGCCGTATCTGCGTTACGTGCAGCAACCTAAGTGAGACCTTGAAGCGATGGTCCGGCGCGCGCGGATGTGAAGCGCGCGCCGGCGTGATTTCTATTCGCATCAAAGACGTTTTCCGACACACGTTGAGAGACCGTGAGCGTGCTGATCTTCCGACAACTGTTCGACCAGCAATCGTCTACCTACACCTATCTGCTCGCTGACGGCGACACACGCGAAGCCGTGCTGATCGACCCCGTGTTCGAGCAGACGCGCCGCGATGCCGCGCTGCTCGACGAACTTGGTCTGCGCCTGCTCTATACGATCGACACGCACGTCCATGCGGATCATGTGACGGGCGCGTGGCTGCTGAGCAAGCGCACAGGCAGCCAGATTGCGATATCGGCGGCGAGCGGCGCGGAGGGCGCGGACCGCTATGTCAGCCACGGCGATTCGATTGCGTTCGGCGCACGGCAACTGCGTGTGCGCGCGACGCCTGGTCATACGAATGGCTGCATCAGTCTCGTGCTCGACGACGAATCGATGGCCTTCACGGGCGATTGTCTGCTGATTCGCGGCACAGGTCGCACGGACTTTCAGAACGGCAATCCGCATGCGCTGTTTCGCGCGGTGCACGAGCAGCTTTTCTCGTTGCCCGAAAGCTGCCTGCTGTATCCGGCACATGATTATCGCGGCCTCACGGTGACGAGCGTGGCCGAAGAGCGGCGGTTTAATCCACGGCTGGGCGGCGAGCTTTGCGAAGACGATTTCGCGGGCTATATGACGAATCTCGGCCTTGCGCATCCGCGGCAAATCGATGTTGCCGTTCCCGCGAACATGAAATGCGGCGTCGCGGCCAGCGATCCGTCGCTAAAGCCGCAACCCGAATGGGCGCCGCTGACCTACACGTTCGCGGGGATTTGGGAAATTCATCCGCAATGGCTCGAAGAACATCTGCAATCGGTGCAGATCGTCGACGTGCGTGAGCCCGACGAATTCGAAGGCCCGCTTGGACGCATTCCCGAAGCGAAGCTGATTTCGCTCGGCAGCCTGGCGAAACGCACGGCGGAACTCGGCAAGGAACGTCCTATTGTCACCGTCTGTCGCGCGGGCGGCCGTTCGGCGCAGGCGACCGTGATGCTTCGCCAGGCAGGGTTCGAGGATGTCGCGAATCTCGCGGGCGGCATGTTGCGCTGGCGCGCTGAAGGCCGGGTCGTCGAGAACGGCAGTCTGTAGGCGCCATTTCAGAAGTATTTCTCTCTTTCGTCTGACACATCCCTTCAACACAGTGCGCTACGCGGAAAGAAATGCGCGGATGCGCTGCGTCTCTTACTATCGTCAGGTAGCTTCTTCCCACTGAATGCACGCTGTAAAGATGCACATTCTGCGAATGTGTAAGGGGTACTTTTTATATCGTTCAAGCCGGTAGAAACTGGCGAACGTGAATGCACTTATCAGTAGATTTAAATGGTTCGCTATGCTTATCAATGTTGTTGTCAGGCACATTGCCATTTGATCCCGCCCTTGGACAACACCTCATAGATTTCAGACAATCCTCTCGCGTGATCTCGCCATGCGCCGTTGCCGCTGATCATACGTGCTAGCGTTAATCGAGCGGTTCCATGAAGGTTGCGACGACAGGGAGGAATGATGGAGGGCGTGATCGAACGACGCACTGTCGACGAGATGAACGAGGTGCATGCGTCACGTGTCGCGGTCGTCATCGCGACGAAAGGGCGTCCCGATGCCATACCCAACGCGCTTGCACATCTCGCACGTCAAACGATGTTGCCTTGTGTCGTCATTCTTTCCGCTACGAATGAAGCCGACGTCGGTGAAAAGTACCCGACGCCATTTCCCGTGATGCGTGTATTCGGATCAGCCGGTTTGCCCGCGCAAAGGAATCGCGCGCTCGATGCGCTCCCGGACGATATCGACATCGTCGTCTTCTTCGACGACGATTACGCGCCATGCCGGGACTGGATCGAACAATGCGTGCGGATGTTCGAGTCCAATCCGGCCGTGCTCGGCGTGTCGGGAAAAACAGTGCAGGATGGTTCGAAAGGCTGTCCGCTGACGTGGGATAACGCCCGCCGCATCGTGACCGATGCGGAAAGAACGGCGAGTGCGCCGCATGCGCTGACGCCTTGCATTTCTCTCTATGGCTGCAACATGGCGTGTCGCATGAGCGCAATGAGCGGCTTGCGCTTCGACGAACGGCTCGTGCTGTATGGCTGGCTCGAAGACAAGGACTTTTCGTATCGCCTGTCGAGCCGTGGTCCCATCGTGCGATGCGCGCAAATGAGCGGCGTGCATCTCGGCATGGCATCGGGACGCGTGTCGGGGAAGCGGTTCGGCTATTCGCAAGTCGTGAACCCGAACTATTTGCGGCGCAAGGGCGAGATGTCGCGCAGTGAAGTGGCGCGTTATATCGCCAGGGCGCTTGTGATGAACGCGCTCAAGTCATTGAGACCCGAGCCGCATCTCGACCGTCAGGGACGCCTGATCGGCAATCTGCTCGGCCTGATCGCCATCGTGTCGGGATCGGGCGATCCAGAGCAGGCCGCGAAACTGTAGCGCCAGGCGCGCAATCAGATCGTGCCGAACAACGCACGCGGGCGATCGCGCAATGCTTGCGCGAGCGTTTGCAGCGCGCTCACCAGTTGCTCGCGCGAAGACGCGCACGCGAGATTGATCCGCACGCCGTGCTCGACCTCGGCACGATCGACCGCAAAGGCCGACGATGGCATCACGACCACGCCGCGCGCTTTCGCATTCGCGGCGAAATCGTCGGCGCGCCACGGCGGCGGCAGCTTGAGCCACACGAACATGCACGCGGTGTCGGACTCCAGCCACTCTTGCGGCAGAATCTGCCGCGCAAGATCGTGACGCACGCGAATCTCGGCGAGTTGCGCATCCATGATGCGTCGCGCGGTGCCGTCTTCGATCCAGATCGTCGCAATCAGCATCGACATCGGCGCGGGCATCCACGCCGTGGTGCGCACCGCTTCGGCGGCGAGCGCGGAACGCTCGGGCGGACTCAGCAGATAACCGAGGCGCAGCCCCGGCGCGAGGATCTTCGACGTCGAGGCGATGTGAAACGTCAGCTCCGGGCACAGACTTGCGAGCGTAGGAAGACGCTGCGAGACGAGCGGACCATACACGTCGTCTTCGATGATCGCCACGCCGTAGCGCCGCGCGATATCGACGAGCGCCACGCGCCGCTCCAGGCTCATCGTCGTCACCGTCGGGTTCTGCAGATTCGGCACCGTAAAAATCGCCTTGACGGGCACGCGGCTGCAAATGCGTTCGACTTCATCCGTGATCAGCCCGTCGCGGTCGCTCGGCACGCTGACGATCTCGAACTGGAACACGGGCGCGAGCGCCTTCAGGCCGTAGTACGTGAGCCGGTCGGCGATGATCACACCGTCCGTGCCGATCAGGCTGTTGAGCACGGCATAGAGCCCATGCTGCGCGCCGCTCGTGACGACGAGATGCTCCTGCGACGGCGTGAAGCCGGGCCCGGCCATCCACTTCGCGCCCGCCGCGCGCGCCCAGTCGGGGCCTTGCGGCGGCTGATATTCCTGTAGCGATGGATAGCGCGGATCGCGCGGCAGATCGGCGAGCGTCGTCGCGAGGCACGACAGGAACTCGCCCGTCGCCGGCCGGTTGACGGTCAGATCGATCGCGCCGCCCGGTGCGGCATTGGGCGCGCTCGCCGTTTCGACGCGCGGCATCGCGCCGCCCGTCACGAGCGAGCCGCGCCGCTTGCTGCCGATCACGAGACCGCGCAGCTGCAATTCCTTATAAGCGCGCGACACCGTCGACACATTGATGCCGAGCTCGGTGGCTAGCTGACGCTGCGGCGGCAGACGGCTGCCGGGCGGATAGACCCCGCCGCGAATCTCGTCCTCGATCGACGCCGATACCTCGATATAGGTCGCGCGTTTTGTCTGGACCGGATCGCCGTTTGTCTGGTCCACCTCGGTTGCGGCGCCGTTGTTGCGTGCTGCCTTGTCTCTGCTGGAAGCCATTGTCTCGCCCTGTCTCCATACAAAACAGGCTTTGTCTGCCTGTTTGTGCCAGTTCGCCGGATTTTATACCAGATATGCACCTCTGCCACTGTTTTCAAGCCTGGCAAGGAGTACGCCCGTCAACGCCAGGGAAAGTCCTGGACCACACAATGACGTTTTTAATTGCACACAAAAATCTGTTGTGTGATCATTTGAGTCAGGTTTTGTGTGGTCTTTGAATCGCAGGATCGAGCTGGAAGGAGATTTCGCATGGCAGAGAGCAGGACAAACGCCCGCGACACGCAAGAGAGCGCAACGCCCCGTCTTGGCGTCGCATTGCGTCAGCGGCACGTCACGATGATTTCGCTCGGCGGCATCATCGGCGCGGGACTTTTCGTGGGCAGCAGCGCGACGCTCAACACGGTTGGGCCGGCTGCGTGCCTGTCGTATCTGGTGGCGGGCATCGTCGTGTTGTTCGTGATGCGCATGCTCGGCGAGATGGCGCTCGCCGTGCCGGGCGTCGGGTCGTTCACCGAATACGCGCGCATTGGTCTCGGCGACTGGGCGGGCTTCACGAGCGGCTGGCTCTACTGGTACTTCTGGGTGATCGTCGTCGCCGTGGAAGCCGTGGCGGGTGCGGCGATCCTGCAGCGCTGGATACCCGCGCCCGTGTGGATGATCGGGCTGGTGCTGCTGTCGTTGATGACCTTCATCAACCTGATGTCGGTGAAGTCGTACGGCGAATTCGAGTTCTGGTTCGCGTCGATCAAGGTCGCGGCCATCATCGTGTTCATCGCGATCGGCGCATCGTGGGTGTTCGGCCTGGGCCATACGCACAGTGCGTGGAGCAATCTGACGGCGGCGAAGGGCTTTTTGCCGTTCGGCACGATGTCGGTGTTCGCGGCCGTGCCGACGGTGATCTTTGCGGTCGGCGGCGCGGAGATCGCGACCATCGCAGCAGCCGAATCGGACAATCCCGCGAAGAGCGTCGCCGCGATGACGCGCTCGGTGATCCTGCGCGTGATTACGTTCTATGTCGGCTCGATGTTCCTGATTGCGTGCATCGTGCCGTGGACCAGCATCGTGACGGGCCATTCGCCGTTCGTCGCCGCGCTGGAGACGATGCGCGTGCCGGGCTCGGCCGACATCATGAACGCGATTGTGCTGGTCGCCGTGTTGTCCGCGTTGAATTCGGGGCTGTACGTGTCGTCGCGGATTCTGTTCCGCCTCGCGGGACGTGGCGATGCGCCGCGCGCGCTACTGCGCCTCACGCCGTCGCGCGTGCCGCGTCTTGCGGTGCTGCTGAGCAGCGTGGTTGGCTATGTGGCGATCATCGCCGCCATCGTGTCGCCGCAGGGCGTGTTCCTGTTCCTGGTGAATGCGTCGGGCGCCGTGATGCTGTTCGTCTATCTCGCGACAGCGCTCGCGCAAATCCGCATCCGCCGACGCCTGCAACGCAACGGCGAGCAGCCCGCGCTGCCGATGTGGCTGTTCCCGTGGCTTTCGTATGCGGTTGTGGTGGCGATCGTCGGCGTGCTGGTCGCGATGGGCATGGACGCCGAACTGCGGCCGCAACTGATGGCGAGCATCGCGAGTCTCGCGTTTGCATCGGCGGCATGGCTGCTGGCGGCGAAACGGCGCAACGCGGATGACGGCACGCGCACGGGTTATCTCGCCGCGGCCGATGGACGCGCATTGTCGGGAGAGCGTTGATGGCAGAGATCGGCATTGTCGGCGCGGGTTTCATCGGGCTTGCGAGCGCCGGCTGGCTGATGCGCGACGGGCACCGCGTCACGCTGTTCGATCCGTCGGGCGTCGCGCAGGGCGCGTCGTTCGGCAACGCGGGCACGTTCGCGCCGTATGGCTGCATTCCCGTGAACAACCCATCCGTGTTCCGCGATCTGCCGCGTTTCCTGCTGTCGAGCGAGAGTCCGTTCCGTTTGCGCTGGAGTTATCTGCCGCATCTGTTGCCGTGGCTCACGCGCTTCATGATCAGCTCGACGCGCAAGCGTTATGAAGCGAGTGCCGGCGCGCTCGCTGCATTGCTCGCGCAGGCGCAGGACGGCTACGCACCCTTGCTCGAAGAACGGGAGCTTGCGAAGTACGTGAGGCCGCGCGAGTGCCTGTATCTGTATTCGAGCGGCGCGTCGTTCGATGCATCGCGTGCTTCGTTGAATCTGCGCAAGCAACTCGGCGTGTCGTTCGACGTGCTGTCCGCCGCCGAGGTGCGCGAACTGGAGCCTGCGCTTGCGCCGATCTTCGAGCGCGGCGTGCTGTTCCGCGACAGCTGGCACTTCTCCGATCCGCAAGGCTTTCTGTTGTCGCTGCATGAACTGCTCGCGGCGCGCGGCCTCGAGCTCGAACGCAAGAGCGTGAGCGCGATTGCGCCCACGGCAGATGGCGTCACGCTGACGACGGACGACGGCACGCCACGCCGCTTCGATCATGTCGTCGTCGCGACGGGCGCGCGCTCCGCGAAGTTTGCGGCGCAATGCGGCGACCGCGTGCCGCTCGATACGGAACGCGGCTATCACGTGTGCTATCGCGGCGCGACGCAACTGATTTCTCGGCCTGTCGGTTGGGCCGAGCGCGGCTTTTACATGACGCCGATGGACGACGGCGTGCGCGTTGCGGGGACGGTCGAACTGGGCGGCTTCAGCGACGTGCGCAACCGTTCGTTGCTGGACCTGCTGACGTTTTCTTCGAAGCGCGCGTTGCCGGGGCTGACGCAGCCCGACAGTTCGTGGCTCGGCTTCCGGCCCACGCTGCCCGACGGCGTGCCCGTGCTGGGCCGCTCGAACGACAGCGAGCGTGTGATTTACGCATTTGGGCATCAGCATCTCGGACTGACATTGGCAGGCGTGAGCGGGCGCATCGTGGCCGATCTCGTCGCACGGCGCGCGCCGCCGCTCGATCTGTCGCGCTACGCGCCGACACGGTTCTGAAGCCACGCATACGCATTTGTTCAAGGACGACTTCGACGCGTCGCGCATCGGGTCAGTCGACAGGCAAAGAGCGCGACATTTTCTAATGACAGGAGCGCATCATGAATCGACGTACATGGCTGAGCAGGTTAGCGGTTTGTGCTCTGGCGGCGCATGCTTCATTCGCATTTGCCGCGGACCCGGAAATCGTCAAGATAGGTTTTGTCGGCCCGTTGACGGGACCCGTCGCGCGGGTCGGCAAGGATCTGCAATACGGCGCGCAACTTGCGCTCGATGAAGAAAACGCAAAGCATCCGACCGTTGCGGGCAAGCCCGTCAAGTTCGTGCTCGATGTGCAGGACGATCAAGCCGATCCGCGCGTGGCGATTCAGGTTGCGCAGAAGCTCGTCGATGAAGGCGTGGTCGGCGTGATTGGTCACTACAACTCGGGGTGCAGCATTCCGGCCTCGACGGTGTATCACAACGCCAATGTGGCGATGATCACGCCGGGCTCGACCAATCCGCAGCTGACCAAGCAGGGTTACAAGAACGTGTTCCGCACGATGGGACATGACGGCATTGGCGGGGTAGTGGCCGGGCATTTCGTCGTCGAGCAGATGAAGGCGAAGCGCATTGGCATCATCGACGACCGCACGGCGTTCGGGCAAGGTCTCGCCGATTCGTTCGAGAAAGGGGTGAAGGAAGCGAACGGCAACATCGTGTCGCGTGAATTCACCAATGATAAGGCCGTTGATTTCCGCGCGATTCTCACTTCGCTGAAGAGCAAGAATGTCGATGTGATTTTCTTTGGCGGGCTGGACGAGCAGGGCGCGATGCTGGTCAAGCAGATGCGTTCGCTGGGTATGCAGACGCAGCTGTTTGGCGCGGGCGCGTTGAAGAGTAATGCCTTTTTGCAGATTGCGGGTTCTTCGGGTGAGCGCACCCAGGATCTTGAGCCGGGACCCGCGCTTGATAAGCTGCCTGCGGCGCAGGAGTTCGGCAAGCGCTACAAGGCGCGGTTCAACCAGGACGTCGAGCTGTACGCGCCGTTTGCGTATGATGCTGCGCTCGCTATGTTGAAGGCGATTCATGATGCTAATTCGCTTGATCGTGCGAAGATCGTTGAGAGTTTGGCTAAGGTGTCGTTGACGGGTGTCACTGGGAAGATCACTTTTGATCCTTATGGTGATCTGATTAAGCCGCCGTATACGCTCTTCGAGGTGCAGCAAGGGCAGTGGAAGAGTGTTAAGACTGTGGGTGGAGGAGTGTGACGGTTTGGTTGTTTTGCCATGGCGCTGGTATTCGCGCTTTGGCTTTGTGGCGCGGGTGGTTTGGTGTGCTTGGGTTTGCGCCGGCATCCGCGCCATGGTGTTTGCCGTTCACGCGTCGCCCCTGTGCGGGGCGGCACCTACTTTTCTTTGCCGCCGCAAAGAAAAGTAGGCAAAAGAAAGCGGCTCACACCGCCAGTTCTTGTGTTTGCCTGAGGGCCCCCAACCGGTCTTACGCTTCACACGGCAATCACGTGACCCATGTTCGTTGCCAACGCTCTTGCGCTGCGCCTCACCCGCTTCACGCACCCGCGCTGCAGCACGCCGTGCCAGATATGCCACGGCCGCCCAGGTGGCAAACTGTGTGTAGGCCGTCGCGCCACACACGCCTCACTTCGGACCGATAGCACGCGCATACCTCCATGTAAGAGCGCCAAGCTATACGTCGCGACAACCTGCACACAGTTTGCCACCTGGGCGGCGCAAACCATTCGCTGCCGCTGGCCCGTGTATGGGAATTCGAAGCGGGTGAGGCGTTTATTCGAAGCGTTGGCAACGCGCGTCAATAGAGATGTTGCCGTGTGAAGCATAAGACCGGTTGGGGTCCCTCAGGCAAACACAAGGACTGGCGGTGTGAGCCGCTTTCTTTTGCCTACTTTTCTTTGCGGCGGCAAAGAAAAGTAGGTGCCGCCCCGCACAGGGGCGACGCGTGAAGCACGAAGGCATAACGCGGATGCCAGCGCAAAGGCAAGCACACAACAAAGGCTTGCGCAGCAAACACCACATCGCGGATGCCAGCGAAAAACCAAAACCCGTTCAAATCTCAAGCTCCAGGAACTGCGTCCCTTCAACAGGATTAAAAACATAAGCAGAAATCGGCCTGAACCCAAGAGAAGCATAGAGCCGCTGCGCGCTCTTCATACTCGGCAGCGTATCGAGCCGCATCCTCCGATACCCAGCTTCCTTCGCAGCATGCACGACGGCCTGCGCAAGAAGTGTCCCGATCTGATGCCCACGCCCTTCGGGCCGCACATAAAGCCGCTTCATCTCGCAGATGTCAAACTCGAAAGCCCGCAGCGCGACGCTACCGATCACGCGCTCGTCGCGCCACGCAAGCAATATCGTGCCACGCGGCGGCGAGTACTTACCGGGTAGCGCGGCCAGTTCCTCATCGAACGCCTGAAAGCCAAGGTCAATACCGAGACCATCCGCGTACTCGCGGAAAATCGCCCGCACCGCCTCGATATCGTCGGGAAAACGAGCGGGCCGAATGTCGATCATTGAAGTCTTCCTGCCATGCGTGATGTATGAAAGTGTAGTCGCGGATCGCGATACGTTCACGCCGAAGAGAACGCGACAAAAGGAGACGCGCCCGGCACGAAGAAGGACAAGAGATCAGGGCAACGAGATAGTCAGATTCGCCGACTGCGGCCCAAGCCGGAAAGGCTCAAGCGTCCGCAACGTCGCATCCTTCAGAAAGGCATTGAGCCCAACAAACGCAACCACCCCAACAAACGCAACAACAATAACCTTGACGCCTTCAAGCAATCGCATCAGCCTCCGCAATATGCCGCACGATGGCCGCATTGACCTTGTCGGCGTGCGTGAGCGGTCCCATGTGTCCTGCACCTTCGACGATTGCAAGGCGCGCCGCTGGCAGCAGCATCGGCAGTCGCTCGGCAATCGCGCGCGTCGGAATGGGCGCGTGCTGTCCGCGCATGATCAGCGCCGGGATATGCAAACCGGTGTACGCGCTGGCGGGCGTGCGCTCGTCGAGCAGTGCGCGGAAGTCGAGTGGCGCCTTCGGCGCCCAGCGCGTGAGTGCGTCCTGCACCGAAGGCCGCAGTGCTTCCCATGCGCCCCGGCCGCCCCAGTAATCGACGAATGAAGCCGCCGCGCCCCGATAGTCGCCACAGCTCACGCCATCGGCGGTGCGCTTCGAGATCGCGACGATTTCCGCAAGCGCATGCGCTCCATACGAGCCCATCATCTTGAGCAGATGAAACGCCGAGGGCTCGTAGAGCGTCAGACTCGCGATACGCTCGGGCCGTTCGACGGCTGCGCGCAACGCCACGCCACCGCCATACGAGTGGCCTACGAGATGCACCTTGCCAAGCGATGCATCGATGATGCCGACGGTCTTCGCGGCCTCGTCGGCGAGCGTGAACGCGCGCTCGCCGCTCCACGGCCCCGTGCTGTCGCAGCCGTAATGCTCTGGCGCGGCGAACGCGTGACGCGAGCCAAGCGCCTCGCCGAGCTTGCGCCATTGCGCCGCTCCCGAGCCAGAGCAATGCAGTGCGATCACCGACGTTGCGGATGAGAAGGCTTGCGACGCGACTGTGCTGTCCATGTTATTCAGGGAGTTCGAAAGTTGGATCGGGACGTCGGCGCGTGTGCCTCAGTCAATTTCGCTTGAATGCATGCGGCGTTCGAGTTCGACCATGTCGACCGCGGATGCGAGGTACGCGTCACGGCGGCTATGTTCAGCATGGTCAAGCGCCTTTCTCAACAACTGGAATAGATAGATGAGCATGATGTCCTCTGGTCGATCACGTGATCGATGATGTAGCGGCATGAACGCCGTGTACACGCAGAGTCCGTGCCACATTGCTGCAAGCCTTGTCTGGCGGACCTTTCAGCTGTCTCTGCGGGTTAAGACCGGGCGAAGCGTCGTCGCGCGGCCGACAAACCTTGAATGGAAGTCGGACTGAAACAGACACGTGTGCCATGTCGAGGCGCATCGTGGAACGACTTCGCCGCGCGTGAGCGCAGCGAAGTCAGTTGACACAGGAAAAGCGGCGTCTGAATGAAGCGGCCAGACGACCCGCGTCAGATTTCATTCACACGCGTTCCACCACGACTTCGAGATACTCGCTCGGCAGGACGAGCGTCGCGTCGTTCGAGCGGTTACGGCTCTCGATCAGTGTCATCAGATCGCGAAGAAACGCCGCCTGCGGCTCGCCTTCGAGTGCGGCAAACGCCTTGTTCATCGGCCCATAGAACGTACGAAACACGTCGACGAAATGTTCCGGCGAACGGTAGCGGAACGTGAAATCGCGGCTCGCCGCGATGATGTTCCGGGCGTTGGCGCCGAAAAGCTCGTCCAGGCGCGCCTTCGTGCCCCAGAGCGCGGGCGACTTCACGCCTGCCGGCGGTGGAATGTACTTGCCGATCGTCTTGAATAGCTGCCCAATGAAACTCTCCGGCGTCCAGTTCGCGAGACCAATCCGTCCACCCGGCTTGCAAACACGCACGAGTTCGGCGGCCGCTTTCTCCTGGTCCGGCGTGAACATCACGCCGAAGGTCGACATCACGATGTCGAATGAGGCATCCGCGTAGGGCAGCGCTTCAGCGTCCGCTTGCTGGAACTGCACCGGGAGCCCTTCGGCTTGCGCGCGCGCACGGCCGGAATCGAGCAGCGAGGCGACGTAGTCGGTCGATGTGACGTCGCAATAGCGGCGCGCAGCGGCAAGTGTCGCGTTGCCGTTGCCGGCGGCAACGTCGAGCACGCGATTGCCGGCACGCACATCGAGCGCTTCGCAGAGGTTCTCTCCGACGATTTGCAGCGTGGTGCCAACAACGGCATAGTTGCCCGTCGACCAGGCCGCCTGCTGGCGGAGCTTGACGGCGGTGAAGTCTGCAACGGGTGCGAAAGCGGAATCAACAGCGGACATAAAGAACTCCTGAAAGGCCAGGGCAGCGATGCGCGAGTGCATGGTTGTGCTGCGTGTCTGATGGCGCCGCGAATGCTTGCTTGCGAGCATGCCCGCGCGGCGAACGGGCAAATCAAGTCCTGAACTGGAGGACGCGATGGTTATTCGATAACTACTCGACGGCGCTGATGCCCGAGCCGCCCATTTCGCTCGGCAGGTCCCTCAGTTTTGGCAGGCCATCATCCATGGGGAGTACGGACTCCGGGTAGTGAACGTGCACACCCGCTGCATACGGGAAGTAGTTTACAACCGCGGCATAGACATCGATGAGGCCGAGTCCCGGGTGCTCCGTGAAGAGATGTCCGCCGCACAACCTGCACCATTTGCGATAACTGTGCGGTGTCTTGCTGTACGTGCTGATGTCGTCGGCACCATGTGTGACGCGCAGTGCGTTGGGGTTCCACAGCGTGAATGCATTGATCGGGCTGGCCGACCAGCGGCGGCACGACTCGCAATGGCAATAGCCCATTCCCGCGGGCTGACCACTCAACGTGAACTGCACGGCGCCGCAAAAGCATTGGCCTCGATAGATGTCCGCGTGACTCATATTTGTCTCCGGATAAAGAGGTGCCCGCGCTCTTGACGTTCTATGAGCGCTTCGCCGTTCGTTGGTGCAGAATTGCATGGGTGCTAGTATCGGCACGCAAGCCGGTTCGAGGAATGACCAGGCGTCCAGATGTTTTGCGCAGGACGCCGAAACTGATGGGCGCTTTTATGGATGCTTTTTCAGATGTCCTTCGCGTGGTGCGTCTCGGAGGGGCGGTGTATCTAAACGCCGACTTAACCGCACCCTGGTGTGTAGTCGGGGAAGTCACGTCGGATTTGTGCGCCACGTTCCTGCCGCGCGCTGAACGCATCGTGTCCTATCACCTCATCACGGAAGGCAGTTGCTGGGCTGCCCTCGTTGACGATCCTGCTTCTGCGATTCGTGTCGACGCAGGAGAACTTCTCGTCGTACCGCAAGGCGAAGCGCATCTGATGGGCAGTTCACTCGACGTCGAGCCCGCGCCTTCAGACGAACTCATGGCGAAGTATCTGAGCACCTCGCCGGGCGAAGTGATGACGTTGAATTTCGGCGGTGGTGGTGCGCACACGCGGATCATCTGCGGCTTTCTTGCCTGCGACGATTCATTGACGAATCCGGTCCTGTCGGCGCTGCCTCGACTCTTCAAGGTCGACATGCGCAACGATCCACAATCGGCGTGGCTCGAATCGTCGCTGAAACTTGCCGCCAACGAAGCGGCCGACTGGCGCGTGGGCAGCGCGATCGTGCTTGCACGGCTTTCGGAGTTGCTATTTGTTAAGGCGGTGCAACGTTGCATCGAGTCGCTGCCGGCAGGTCGCAAGGGTTGGCTGGCAGGAGTAGGCGATCGTTTCGTTGGCCGCGCACTCGCCATGCTGCATGCGCAACCCGCCTATGGCTGGACCGTCGAAGAACTCGCACGCAAGGTCGGTCTCTCGCGTTCGGCGCTTGCCCAGCGCTTCACGGAACTGCTTGGCCAGCCGCCAATGCAGTACCTCGCCCGATGGCGCTTGCAGGTCGCAGCGCAGACGTTGCGGGACGGAAACCAGACGCTTGCGGCAGTGGCCGAGCAGGTCGGGTATGAATCGGAGGCCGCATTTAATCGCGCGTTCAAACGGGAATTCGGCATGCCGCCCGCCAGTTGGCGGCGCAGCAAAGGTCTGGCGGATGGCCGCGATTCGATCGATGCAGACGCCGATACTCGAATCGGTGACGATTCGTCTGAAGAGCGCTTCGTGGCGGGTTAGCGGCGGTTGAGCTAACGCGCGCTAACCGGCGAGCACGTGGCCGGAAAGAGGGCTGGGTTCTTGCTCGATACGCCTGCAATGGCGGATAAGGGTTGCACGCGGTAGCGTCGCCTTGTCACTACTCACGATTCGGTTCAAGTTCAACGACTGCAAGCTTTGCAGCCGTGTCGCCAATCACTCGGCTCCGATGTCCTCGACCGCTTGTGTCTTCGAGAAGCAGGGCATTGCCGGGCCGGACGCGGTGGTGCTCTCCATCAGAGGCCTCGAACTCCATTTCTCCGTCGAGAACGAATACCCACATGCGAAGCGGAGATGGATGCAGATCACCGATCCATTCGGCCGGTGCCAGCAGGAAGCCGTTGCGTAAGGCGGGTACGAATGCTGAAACGTTAAAAGCCGGTGCGGGTGGCGCAAAGTTACGTGTGAACGTTTCGACGAATGCACGTTCGAAATGCGATTCGCCGGCGGGGTCGGCATAGAGTCGCAGGTAGCTTACCGTAGCGGACATGGCCATCGCGCATCTCCTTCCAGGAAGAGATCAGTCTACAACTGTGGAGGCAGTGCAAGATCGGCGATCCGGCAACGATGAGCACTGCCTGTTTCACCACGGATGGAGGACGCTCATCGGCGGGGACAGCTGTGTTGCTCGTTCACTCGCAACTAACTGTCTGCCGCCGCCGGCACCCCCAAACGGCTGCCGCGCAACTTCTGTCTACAGGCAGAGTGCGATATACCCGCTTCCCCAGACATGCAAGCGCCAACGCGGCAAAGGGCGGGCCCACAACGGCTCCACGCACCATCTACGGCGCGTGTCGATCGACAGTGCTAGTCTTTGCGCTGACCGCGCATACCGGCCGTCGCGAACTTCATCGCGCTTCGCGGCTCTTAGCGCAAAGGGCGACGCGTCGCGGGCCGCATCTGCGCCCAGGCGCTGCGCCGTCCACCGTGCTCAACGGGCACAGACGACCGAGGCGAGGTAACGTGAATGAACACACCATCAAACAACGACGTTGTCTTTCTGTTCGACGTCGATAACACGCTGCTCGATAACGATCACGTGCTGACTGACCTGCGCACGCACATGACGCGGCAGTTCGGCGAAGAAAATAGCGCGCGCTACTGGCAGATCTTCGAGGATCTACGCAGCGAGCTCGGCTATGCGGACTACCTTGGCGCATTGCAGCGCTATCGCAACGAGCACCACGACGACACGCAGCTTCTGTTGATGTCGTGCTATCTGATCGATTATCCGTTTGCGAACCGCGTATTCCCCGGTGCGCTCGATGCGCTGCGCTATGCGAGCGAGTTCGGCAAGACGGCGATTCTCTCCGATGGCGACGTCGTGTTCCAGCCGCGCAAGGTCTCGCGCTCGGGGCTGTGGGACGAAGTAGAAGGGCGCGTGCTGATCTACATTCACAAGGAGCTGATGCTCGACGACGTGATCGCGCATTATCCGGCGCGCCATTATGTGATGGTCGACGACAAGCTGCGCATTCTCACCGCGATGAAAGAGCAATGGGGCGACCGCCTGACGACGATCTTCCCGCGGCAGGGCCACTACGCCCTCGATGCAAAGGAGATCGCGAAGTATCCCGACCCTGACATTACGATCGAAAGAATCGGCGAACTGACGTCGATCGACTTCGACGCGTTGACGGCCAAGCGGCGTTGACAGACGAATAAAGCACGCCGCTATTCGCTCATCCATTCGCCGCTCAGATCGCTGCTTTGCAGCAACTCCAGCAGCGTGCCCGCCGGCTGACTGAGCCGCTTCGCCCCCAGCGCGATGAATTCGACGTCGGGCAGGGCAGGCAAGCTCGCGCTGTTCACAGGCGGCGCGAGCCCGCGCGCGGACACGTACTGCGATTTCGCCGTCAGCCCCAAGCCGCCGCGCGCGGCAGCGATGCAGCCCGCGTGGCTGCTGCTCGTACACACCACTTCCCAGCCGAAGCCTTTTTCGGCGAGCGCATTCAGCACGACGGCGCGCGTCACGCTCGGCTCCGCGACCAGCACCAGCGGCAACGGCTGTTCGAGATCGACGACCGTACCGGGCCGCGCAATCCATTCGAGCCGCGAGCGCAGCAGCGGCGTGCCGCGCCGCTCGCCCAGGCGCCGCTTGCCGACCAGCAGATCGATAGAACCGGCATCGAGCAGTTCATACAGGCGGCTCGTCATGCCGATCGTGATCTCCAGTTCCACATCGGGATGAGCCGCGCGAAACGCGGCCAGCACGTTCGGCAATGCGCCGAGCGCGATATCGTCGGAGGTGCCCAGGCGCACGCGTCCCTTCAGCCTCGGTTTGCGGAACTGCGATTCGGCGCGATTGATGGCCTGCAGGATCACGTTGGCATGCACCAGCAGCGCTTCGCCGTCGGCGGTCATCGCGAGCGAATGCGTGTCGCGCACGAATAGCCGTCTGCCGACGCTCTCTTCGAGGCGGCGAATATGTTCACTGACGCTCGACTGATTCAGGTCGAGCCGTTTGCCCGCCTCGGTAAAGCTGCGGCAGGTGGTGACGGTGGCGAACGTCCTGAGCCAGAGAGGATTGAGCATGCGGCATTGTCATCGGCATTCGCGATGACAGTCAATGCCTTCAGGTGACTTCCCGATTGCCGGTGAAATCGATACCATGATCGCTGCATCTGGATCTGGACGAATCGGCCTGATCGCCGGTTCGGCGAAACGCCCGTTTCCGAGGCGCTGTGATCGGGACGCCGTGTTTCAACGGCTCCCGTCGCGCCTCTCCGAACTTCAACATGACCCGCGATTCCTCACACACCGCGTTGCTCTGGGTCGTCGCCGCTGCCTTCTTCATGCAGGCGCTCGACACGACCATCGTCAACACTGCGCTGCCTTCGATGGCGCAAAGCCTTCACGCGTCCCCGCTCGCAATGCAACCCGTCGTCGTCTCGTACTCGCTGACGATGGCGCTTCTCACACCCGCCTCAGGCTGGTTCGCCGACCGCTTCGGCACGCGCCGCGTGTACTTCGCCGCGATTCTCGTGTTCGTGCTCGGGTCGGTGTGCTGCGCGGGCGCGCACACGCTGGATCAACTCGTGATTGCGCGCGTGCTGCAAGGCGTCGGCGGGTCGATGCTGCTGCCTATCGGGCGGCTGGCCGTGTTGCGCAGCGTGCCGGGCGAGCAGTACGTCTCGGCGCTTGCGTTCGTTTCGATCGCGGGGCAGGTCGGGCCGATCGTCGGGCCGACGCTGGGCGGCTGGCTCACGCAAGCCATTTCGTGGCACTGGATTTTCCTCGTCAACGTGCCCGTCGGCGCGATCGGCCTGATCGCCGTGCAGCGCTTTCTGCCGCACGATAATGCAAGCCATCCGCCGCCGTTCGATTTCATCGGCTGTGGCCTGCTGTCGCTCGCCATGATCCTGCTGTCGCTCGCGATCGATCCGCCGATGAGCACCTATCGTGTCGAATGGTCGGTGGGTCTCGCGATGGCGGGCGTCGTCGCAGCGCTGGCTTACATTCCGCATGCGCGTTCGAGTGAGCGGCCGCTGTTCAGGCTCGCGCTATTCAGCGAACCCAATTTCAGCGTCGGTTTGATCGGCAACCTGCTGTGCCGGATCGGATCGAGCGCGGTGCCGTTCATGCTGCCGCTGCTGATGCAGGTGCAACTCGGTTATTCGCCGCTGCGCTCCGGGATGATGATGCTGCCCGCCGCCATCGCCGGCACCGTGTCGAAGCAATGGATCGCGCCGCTCATCAAGCGCTTCGGCTATTCGGCGTTTCTGCTCGTCAATACGGTGATCGTCGGTTCGACGATCGTTGCGTTCGCGCTCGTGTCGAAACAGTCGACACCGCTGCTGGAAATCGCGCTGCTCGCCGTGTTCGGCGCGGCCAACTCGATGCAGTTCGCCGCGATGAACAGCGTGACGCTCAAGGGCCTGTCGCATGCGGATGCGGGTAGCGGCAACAGCCTGTTTTCGATGGTGCAGATGCTGGCGATCGCGATGGGCGTGTCGATCGGCGGCGGGCTGGTCAACCTGTTTTCTGCAGGCGTGGGCTCGGCGTCAACGGGATTCATGCTGAGCTTCGTTTGCGTTGGTGTGATCACGCTGCTGTCGGCGCTCGTGTTCCGGCGGCTCGATGTATCGCCGGCGCGGCCTGCCGTTGCAGCGCGGACAGCGCGCTGATTCGCCCTTCATCGTGACGCATGCGTGTGCTGCGCCCGCTCTACGAGATGATCGACCATGCGCTGCGCAGCAGGCTGTAGCGATTCGAAATCGCGAAAGCACACCACGAAATTCCGCTTCGCCCATTCGTCAGTCAATGGAATGACGCGCACGTCCAGAATGCGCGCGTAGGTGTCGCCGACCACCTGCGGAATCACGCTGATGCCGAGCTTCGCAGCCACCACGCGAAACGCGGCATCGAAATTCGATACCACCGCCCGATATGACACCGTGCCGCCCGCGCGCGCCGCGGCGCGCTGCAACATCATGTGCACGGATGTCGTCGGCGGCAGTCCGACGTGCTCGTAGCCCAGCGTTTCCGCGAAGCGTAGCGTCGAGCGCTTCGCCAGCGGATGGTCGGGATGCACGGCAAGCGCAAGCCGGTCCTCGCGATACGGCCGATGCTCGAGCCCTTCGAGATCCACGTTGTCCCAGCACACACCGACGGACGCGGCGCCTTCGCGCAAGCGCCGCACGAGATCGTGCGACAGCCACTCTTCGACATGCACGCGGATGTTCTCGTGCGCCGGCATACTCATGAACGACGCGACGTCGTCGAGCAGGCTTTCGGCAATCGCCGATGCCGACGCGCACACGCTGACGCTGCCGCGCAGGCCGCTGCCGAACGCGGCCACGTCGCTCGCAATCCGGTCCATTGTGAACAGCACGTTGCGCGCATGTTCGAGCAGCGCGATGCCGGCAGGCGTGGGTTGCACGCCGCGTCGCGAGCGCGTGAAGAGCGGTACGCCGAGGTCGCTTTCCAGTTGCGCGATCCGCTTGCTGACGGCGGAAGGCTCGATGTGCTCGTCGTGCGCGGCGCGCGCCATGTTCTTGTGCTCGCACACGGCCACCACGAGCCGCAAGGTTTTCAGGTCGATGTCGCGCATGTGCTGCGTCTCCTTATGGGTTTCCGTTTCGGAAACCTGGCGCTTCCAAAATAGCGCTTTATGTATCGGATGGAATGTCTAAAGTTAGCACAACGCCGGCATCACTACGACCGGCCTGCACTTTGGAGACACCTTCCATGCCCCCATTCCCATCGAGCGTCGTGATCCGCGAAGTCGGCTTGCGCGACGGGCTGCAAAGCATCCAGACCATTCTTCCGACGCAACGGAAAATCGAATGGATCGCCGATGCGTATGCCGCCGGTCAGCGCGAAATCGAAGTCGGTTCCTTCGTGCCCGCGCGTCTGTTGCCGCAACTGGCCGATACGGCGGAGCTCGTCGCGTTTGCGAAGACGTTGCCGGATTTGCGCGTGTCGGTGCTCGTGCCGAATCTGAAAGGCGCCGAGCACGCCATCGATTCACACGCCGACCTGATGCTCGTGCCGCTGTCCGCGAGCCACGCGCATAGCCTCGCGAATCTGCGCAAGACGCCCGACGAAGTGATCGCCGAAGTCGCCCGCATGCGAGCGGCGCGCGACGCTGCGGGTTCGAAGACGCTGATCGAAGGCGGCATCGGCACTGCGTTCGGCTGCACGATTCAAGGCTCCGTCGATCAGTCCGACGTGCTGTGCTGCATGCAGGCGCTGCTCGATGCGGGCGCGGATTTCGTGAGCATCGCGGACACCGTCGGCTATGCGAGCCCAGCCGCCGTGCGGGATCTGTTCGAGAAAGCGCGGAACATCGCGGGCGACCGTTTCTGCTGCGGCCATTTCCACGACACGCGCGGTCTCGCCCTCGCGAATATCTATGCGGCGCTGGAGGCGGGCGTGGCACGCTTCGATGCGACGCTTGCGGGCATCGGCGGCTGTCCACATGCGCCAGGCGCGAGCGGCAATGCGTCGAGCGAAGACCTCGCGTTCATGCTCGCGGACATGGGCATCGAAACGGGCATCGACATCGAACGGCTTCTCGCGTTGCGTGCGAAGGTCGCGCAGTGGCTGCCGGATGAAACGCTGCACGGCTCGCTGTGGCTCGCGGGCTTGCCCAAGACCTTTGCTAATCCCACTGCTATTGCCTGAGAGCCGCCATGAACACTTCCACCCGACTGCCTCTCGACGGCGTGCGCGTCATCGAATTCACTCACATGGTCATGGGCCCGACGTGCGGGATGATCCTCGCGGATCTCGGCGCGGAGGTCATCAAGATCGAGCCGCCGGGCGGCGACAAGACCCGCAAGCTGCCGGGTCTCGGCATTGGCTTTTTCCGCACGTTCAATCGCAACAAGAAGAGCGTCGTGCTCGATATCAACACGCCGGAAGGCCACGCAGCCGCTGAAGAGCTGATCGGTCAGTGCGACGTGATGCTCGAAAATTTCCGGCCTGGCCTGATGACGAAACTCGGGCTCGATTACGACACGTTATCGAAGAAGTTTCCGCGCCTGATTTACGTGTCGCACAAGGGCTTTCTGCCGGGGCCGTATGAAAAGCGCCTCGCACTGGATGAAGTCGTGCAGATGATGGGCGGGCTTTCTTATATGACGGGGCCAGTGGGGCGGCCGTTGCGCGCGGGTACGTCGGTCAACGACATCATGGGCGGCATGTTCGGCGCGATCGGCGTGCTGGCCGCGCTGCGCGAGCGCGATTTCACAGGGCGCGGACAGGAAGTGCAAAGCGCGCTGTTCGAGAACTGCGTGTTTCTCTCCGGCCAGCATATGCAGCAATACGCGATGACGCATGAAGCGCCGCCGCCGATGCCGTCGCGCGTGTCGGCGTGGAGCGTGTATGACGTGTTCACGCTGGCGAATGACGAGCAACTGTTCATCGGCGCAGTGAGCGACAAGCAGTTCGTCACGCTCTGTGACGTAATCGGTCGCCCCGATCTCGCCGATGAACCGCAATTCGCGGACAACGCGATGCGCGTCGCCTTGCGCCCTGAACTGCTCGCGCGGCTTGGCGACATCCTCAAGCAGCATCGCATCGACGAACTCGCGCCGCAGCTCGAAGCAGCGGGCATTCCGTACGCGCCGATCGTGCGTCCCGATCAACTGTTCGACGATCCGCATCTGAAGCAAAGCGGCGGTCTCGTGCCGATGCAAACCGACGACGGCGACACGACGGAAGTCGTGCTGCTTCCGCTGACGATGGGCGGGCGCCGGCCGGGCGTGCGTCAGGCGCTGGCGAAGGTTGGTGAGCATACGCAGGAGATTCTGGCGCGGCTGACGGGTAGAGCGGCCGCCTGAACGCGTAGCGGGCGAAGAAGCAAAGACACGAACGAATCATAAACCATCAGGTATCCAAACTAATTAAAGACCGATGGTGAACTTCAGGAGACATTCATGCAGCGAACTATCACAGCAGACAATCCCCCGTTTGCGCCTTCCGATGCACAGACCCATTTGCGCGCCGCTGCGTCGTTATCGGCGAGGATGGATCGTTTGCCCGTCACGCGGCATCTATGGATACTCGTGCTGCTGATTTCGCTTGGCGGCTTCTTCGAGGTCTACGATCTGATCTTCACCGGCTATATCGCGCCGGGCATGGCGAAGAGCGGGTTGCTCAAGACCACGACGGAAGCGTTCTTCGGCCTTCAGGGTATTGCGGGGTTTATCGCGTCGACGTTCGCGGGCCTGTTCGTCGGCACGTTCTGCTTCGGCTGGCTGCCGGACCGCTTCGGGCGGCGTAAGGTCTTTACGGTTTCGCTGCTGTGGTATTCGATCGGCTCCGCGATCATGGCGTGTCAGACCTCGCCGGAAGGGTTGATCCTGTGGCGCTTCATCACGGGCATTGGCGTCGGCATCGAGATCGTGACGATCGACAGCTATATCACCGAACTTGTACCCCAGCACATGCGGGGCCGCGCGATGGCGTTCAATCAGGCCGTGATGTTCGCTGCCGCGCCTGCCGCCGCGATTCTCTCGTACTGGCTCGTGCCGATTACGTTGGCGGGTGTCGACGGCTGGCGCTGGGTCGTGCTGCTGGGCTCGGCTGGCGCGGTGATCGTGTGGTTCATCCGGCTTGTTGTGCCGGAGAGTCCGCGTTGGCTCGCAAGTCACGGACACGTCGAACGCGGCGAGCGCGTCGTCAGGAAAATGGAAGAGATGGCCATAAAGCAGACGGGCCGTGCGCTTCCCGCGCCGCTACCCGTCGTCGAACAACCGGTGCATCGACGCGCGTCTCTGGCGGAATTGTGGCAGCCGCCGTACCGGTCGCGCCTCATCATGTTGATCATATTCAACTTCTGCCAGGCGATCGGTTATTACGGGTTCGCGAACTGGGTGCCGACGCTGCTGATAGGTCAGGGCATCACCGTGACGAAGAGCCTGCTGTATTCGTTCGTCATCGCGATTGCGCTGCCTTGCGGGCCTTTGCTGGCGATGCTGTTCGCCGACAAGGTGCAGCGCAAATGGCTGATCGTCGGCTCCGCGTTTGCGGTCGTCGTGTTCGGGCTGATGTTCGGCCAGGTGAAAACGGTGATGCCGCTGATCGTGCTGGGCGTGCTCATCAGCCTCGCGGGACAAACCATCTCCGTTTGCTATCACGCGTACCAGGCCGAACTGTTTCCGACGCGCATCCGTTGCCGTGCGAACGGGATCGTCTATTCCGCGAGCCGCGTCGGCGCGATGATGTCAGGCTTCATGATCGCGCATCTGCTGCGTGAGTTCGGCGTAGCGGGCGTATTCGTCGGGATTACGGCGTGCATGCTCGTCGTGATGATTTCGATTGGCGGTTTCGGACCGAAGACGAACGGTATGCGGCTAGAAGAACTGTGCCACTGAAAACAGAAACGCCGGCCGGGTCTCGAAAGACCCGGCCGGCGTTTTAACTTCGTGCCGCGAATAAGCGTGTGAAGTTACGCTTTGCCCGCCGCCTTCAATTGCAAACGGAACTTGTGCAGCAGCGGTTCCGTGTAACCGCTAGGCTGCGCACGACCTTCGAACACCAGCGCGCACGCCGCCTTGAACGCGATCGAGCCGTCGAAGTTCGGCGCCATCGGCTTGTAGCTCGGATCGTTGGCGTTTTGCTGATCGACGACCTTCGCCATGCGCTCCATTGTCTCGCGCACGAACTCAGCCTTGATGACGCCGTGGCGCAGCCAGTTCGCAATGTGCTGGCTCGAAATACGCAGCGTTGCGCGGTCTTCCATCAGGCCGACGTTGTGAATGTCCGGCACCTTCGAGCAACCGACGCCCTGATCGATCCAGCGCACCACGTAGCCGAGAATGCCTTGCGCGTTGTTCTCGACTTCGCTGCGGATCTCCTGCTCGTTCCATTGCGCGCGTTCGACGACGGGAATCGTCAGCAGCCCGTCCAGCAGTTCATCGCGCACGCCGGCGAAATCCGTGCGCTCCAGTTCCTTCTGAACCGCCTGCACGTCGACCTGGTGATAGTGCAGCGCATGCAGCGTCGCGGCCGTGGGCGAGGGCACCCATGCCGTGTTCGCGCCTGCCTTCGGATGGCCGATCTTCTGCTCGAGCATCGCCTTCATCAGGTCGGGCATCGCCCACATGCCCTTGCCGATCTGCGCGCGGCCACGCAGGCCCGCAGCGAGGCCGACGAGCACGTTGCTGCGCTCATAGGCGGCGATCCACTTGCTCGACTTCATATCGCCCTTGCGCATCATCGGGCCCGCTTCCATCGAGCTGTGCATCTCGTCGCCCGTGCGGTCGAGGAAGCCCGTGTTGATGAACGCGACGCGCGACGAAGCCTGGCCGATACACGCGGCGAGGTTCACGCTGGTGCGGCGCTCCTCGTCCATGATGCCCATCTTGATCGTGTTGCGCGCGAGGCCGAGCAGATCTTCGACCCGCGAGAACAGCTCGCTCGCGAACGCGACTTCTGCCGGGCCATGCATCTTCGGCTTGACGATATAGATCGAGCCCGTGCGCGAATTGAGCTTGTGCGTGCGGTCGTGCAGCGCGCACAGCGTCGTGACGACGCCGTCGAGAATGCCTTCGGGAATCTCGTTGCCTTCGCGGTCGAGCACGGCCGGGTTCGTCATCAGATGGCCGACGTTGCGGATGAACAGCAGCGAGCGGCCATGCAGCTTCACAGGCTGGCCGTTCGCGCCTTGATATTCGCGGTCCGCGTTGAGGCGGCGCGTGAACGTCTTGCCACCCTTCGTGACTTCTTCCGTCAGGTTGCCGACCATCAGGCCGAGCCAGTTGCGATAAAGCAGTACCTTGTCGTCGGCATCGACGGCGGCGACCGAGTCTTCGCAATCGATGATCGTGCTGACGGCCGCTTCCATCAGCACGTCCTTGACGTGTGCGGGGTCGGTCTTGCCGATCGAATCGTTCGCGTCGATCTGGATTTCGAAGTGCAGGCCGTTGTGCTTGAGCAGCACGGCCGTCGGCGCATTCGCATCGCCCTGATAGCCGATAAATTGCGCTTCGTCCTGCAGCGTGGCCGTGCCATTCTTCAGTGCAATGCTCAGCTTGCCGTTCTCGATGCGATAGCCGGTCGCGTCCTTGTGCGAGCCGTTCGCGAGCGGCGCGGCGTCGTCGAGGAACTTGCGCGCGAACGCGATCACGCGCGCGCCGCGCACCGGGTTGAACTTCGCGGTGCGTTCTGCGCCGTCGGTTTCGTCGATTGCATCGGTGCCGTACAGCGCGTCGTACAGGCTGCCCCAGCGCGCGTTCGCAGCGTTCAGCGCGTAACGCTGGTTCGACAGCGGCACGACGAGCTGCGGGCCCGCCTGTTCAGCGATTTCGCGGTCGACGTTGTCGGTCGTCGCTTTCACGCCGGCAGGCGTCGGCACGATATAGCCGATGCTTTCGAGGAAGCCGCGATACGCGCGCAGGTCACGCACGGGGCCCGGATTCGCGCGATGCCACGTGTCCAGTTCGACCTGCAGGCGGTCGCGTTCGGCGAGCAGCGCGCGGTTCTTCGGCGCGAGATCGTGCACGAGGGCATCGAAACCAGCCCAGAACGCGGCGCTATCGACACCGGTTCCAGGCAGGGCTTCCTTTTCGATGAACTGTTCGAGGTTCGCGGCGACCTGCAATCCGCCGCGTTGGGTCAATTGAGTCATGGGCTGTTCCAAGAGGGGCAAATTCTGGGCAAATTATTCTTTTTTAGCACGACATTCAGCCGTTCGCGTGGCTGGCAACGGCCGCGGCACCGGCCTTTGCCACTTGCGCATCCTGATCGGCCTTGACGCCGGACACACCGACGGCACCGACCACCTGACCGTTTACCACAACAGGCACGCCGCCTTCCAGCGTGCCCGACAGCGGCGCGCTCAGGAACGCAGTGCGGCCGTTGTTGATCATGTCCTCGTACTGCTTCGATTCGCGGCGGCCGAGCGCGGCGGTGCGGGCCTTGTCGGTCGCGATGTAGGCGCTGACGGGCGCGCAGTTGTCGAGGCGCAGCAGCGACAGCAAGTGGCCGCCGTCGTCCACCACCGCGATCGTGACGGCCCACTGGTTGCGTTCGGCTTCGGCGCGAGCCGCTTCGATGATTTTCGTCGACTCGGCGACCGTCAGCACGGATTTTGTCTGCATGTTGCGATTCCTGAAACGATTGAAGTGAATTCCACCGACAGACCGGCCGCAAGCCGCCGCCCATGTACATGTCAGCCGACGTGCGCGTGCACTGTGGACGTGCACGCGAGGTCCAGTCTTATATATGACCTGGTGTCCATTGTTCCGGGTTCCAGGCGACTTGTCGACCCGGTGGAACACTGGTCATACCAGTTTTTTGCTTTCTTTTTTGCGGCTCGAAGCACTTGCAGGCGTCGTGCCAGGGAAAACCCGCGCAACAAGCCAATGCGCTTGACCTCGGCCGGCTCGGCGCGAATACTACTAAGATGTTAGTGAATGACGGATGCAGGCAAGCCATGTTCGCACTCGACGATCACCGGATTCATCTCGCAGCCGAGCCGTTCGCACGCGATGTCGATGCGCGGACCGTGAGCGTATTGCTTGCTGGTGGATCGGCATGCAGGCCGCCTGTGGATGGCACGGTCTACGGAACGCTGCTGAACGATCGGGCCGCGCTCGATGCACTCGGCGACGCGGTCAACTCGGCGCCCTATAAAGCGCCGCCGAAAGCGCCGGTTCTGTATGTGAAGCCGCGCAATACATTCGCCGGTCATCGTGCGAGCGTGGTTGTTCCGGACGACGAGCAAGGCGTGCAGGTAGGCGGCTCGCTCGGCGTCGTGATCGGGCGTACGGCTTGCCGTGTCAGCGTCGAGAGCGCGTTTTCGTACGTCGCGGGCTATACGATCGTGGCCGACCTTTGCGTGCCTCACGAAAGCGTTTATCGCCCCTCGGTGAGATTCCGTGCGCGCGATGGCTTTTGTGTGATCGGTCCTGCAGTCGTCGCGCGTCGGCATGTGGCAAATCCCGATGCGCTGCGTGTCGCGATCAGCATCGAAGGAAAAGAGCCGTTCATCGCGAACACGTCCACATCGATTCGCAACGTCGCGCGTCTGATCGCCGACGTCACCGACTTCATGACGCTCGCGCCCGGCGACGTGCTGACATTGGGCGTCCCGCACGGCGCGCCCGTCGCGCACGTGGGCGACGAAATCAGCATCGCAATCGGCGACTGGCCGCCGCTGTGTTTCTCGATGACGGCAAAAGAAGGAGACGGACGATGATGCGCGGCCGTGTTGCCTACGCAGGCGCGATTCATGAAGCGTATCCGCACGAACGCGGCGTGTGTCTCGCCGATGGCCGTGTGTGCCGCGAGGACGAAGTCGTGTGGCTTGCGCCCATTCAGCCCGGCACGATCTTCGCACTCGGACTGAATTACGCGGAGCATGCAAAAGAACTGCAATTCTCGAAACAGGAAGAGCCGCTTGTTTTTCTCAAGGGCGCGGGCAGCGTGATCGGTCATCGCGGTGTCACACGGCGTCCTTCCGATGTGACGTTCATGCACTACGAGTGTGAGCTTGCTGTCGTCATTGGCCGACACGCGAAAGAGGTGACACGCGACGACGCAGTGCAATACGTGGCCGGCTACATGATCGCGAACGACTACGCGATTCGCGACTACCTTGAGAATTACTATCGGCCGAATCTGCGCGTGAAGAACCGCGACGGCGGCACGGTACTGGGCCCCTGGTTCGTCGATGCCGCGGATATCGCCGATGTCGCGCAACTCGAATTGCGCACCTATGTGAACGGCACGCTGCATCAGAAAGGCAACACGCGCGATCTGGTGACGGACATTCCCGCGCTGATCGAATACCTCAGCAGCTTCATGACGCTCGCGCCCGGCGACATCATTCTGACGGGCACGCCCGAGGGTGTCGTCAACGTGAATGCGGGCGACGAAGTCGTCTGCGAAATAGACGGTCTGGGCCGTCTCGTGAACGTAATCGTTTCCGACGCGGACTTCAACCGCGACTGATCATTCAGGACCCGCCATGCGAATCGAACATCTGATCAACGGCAAACCGAAGGCCGCGCGCGATTACTTCGAAACGGTGAACCCGGCCACGCAGGAAGTACTCGCAGAAGTCGCGAGCGGTACGGCGGAAGATATCGACGCCGCTGTGCGCGCCGCGAAAGACGCGTTTCCCGCATGGGCCGCAAAGCCCGCCAGCGAGCGCGCGAAACTCGTGCGCAAGCTCGGCGAGCTGATCGCGAAGAACGTGCCGGAACTCTCCGATACGGAAACACGCGACACGGGGCAAACCATTTCGCAAACACGCAAGCAACTGGTGCCGCGTGCCGCCGACAACTTCACGTACTTTGCCGAGATGTGCACGCGCGTCGACGGTCACACGTATCCGACCGATTCGCATCTGAACTACACGCTGTTTCATCCCGTCGGCGTGTGCGCACTGATTTCGCCGTGGAATGTGCCGTTCATGACGGCGACATGGAAAGTCGCGCCGTGTCTCGCATTCGGCAATACGGCCGTGCTGAAGATGAGCGAGTTGTCGCCGCTGACGGCGTCGATGCTCGGCAACCTCGCGCTGGAAGCGGGCATTCCTGCGGGCGTGCTGAATGTCGTACATGGCTATGGCAAGGACGCGGGCGAGCCGCTCGTCGCGCATCCCGACGTTCATGCGATTTCCTTTACCGGGTCGACCGCGACGGGCAACCGGATCGTGCAGACAGCCGGGCTGAAGAAGTTCTCGATGGAACTGGGCGGCAAGTCGCCATTCGTGATTTTCGACGACGCCGATTTCGAACGCGCGCTCGACGCTGCCGTGTTCATGATCTTCTCGAACAATGGCGAACGCTGCACGGCGGGCTCGCGCATTCTCGTGCAGAATTCGATCTACGCGACATTCGCGGAACGGTTTATCGAACGCGCAAAGCGCCTGAGCGTTGGCGATCCGCTCAGCGAGCAGACGATCATCGGCCCGATGATCAGCCAGGCGCATCTGGCGAAAGTGCGCAGCTATATCGAACTCGGTCCGAAAGAAGGCGCGACGCTCGCATGCGGCGGACTCGACGCGCCGTCTTTGCCGGATGCATTGAAGCGCGGCAACTTCGTTGCCCCGACGGTGTTCGTCGATGTCGATAACCGCATGCGCATTGCGCAGGAAGAGATCTTCGGGCCCGTCGCCTGCCTGATTCCATTTGACGACGAAGCCGAAGCGATTCGACTGGCCAACGATATTTCGTATGGACTTTCCAGCTACGTATGGACCGAGAACACGGGCCGCGCGCATCGCGTGGCGGCCGCTGTCGAAGCTGGCATGTGCTTCGTTAATAGCCAGAACGTGCGCGATCTGCGCCAGCCGTTTGGCGGCACGAAGGCATCGGGCGTCGGACGTGAAGGTGGCACATGGAGTTATGAAGTGTTTCTCGAACCGAAGAACATTTGCGTATCGCTCGGATCGCATCACATTCCGCGCTGGGGCGTCTGATCTTTCCGCACGACGCGCTATTCAGCCATTTGCATGGGAAAGGAGAACACGATGGGCAAGCTCGCACTGGCCGCAAAAGTGACCCACGTGCCTTCGATGTATTTGTCGGAACTGGATGGGCCACACAAGGGCTGCCGCCAGGCTGCAATCGACGGACATCATGAAATCGGCCGCCGTTGCCGCGAACTTGGCGTCGATACGATCATCGTGTTCGACGTGCACTGGCTGGTCAATAGCGAGTACCACATCAACTGCGCGCCGAAATTCGAAGGGATTTATACGAGCAACGAGCTGCCGCATTTCATCAACAACATGGCCTATGCGTATCCCGGCAATGTGCAACTCGGCAAGCTGATCGGCGAAGTCGCGAACGAAATGGGCGTGAAAAGCCGCGCACATAGTGAAACCTCACTCGAACTCGAATACGGCACGCTGGTGCCGATGCGCTACATGAATGCGGACCAGCGTTTCAAGACGATATCGATTGCAGGGTGGTGCATGTGGCACGACCTGCCGACCAGCGCGCGCTTCGGATTGGCCGTGCGCAAGGCCATCGAGGAACGCTATGACGGTACGGTTGCGATTCTCGCGAGCGGCTCGCTGAGTCATCACTTCGCGAACAACGGCACGGCCGAGCAGTTCATGCACAAGGTGTGGGACCCGTTTCTCGAACAGACCGACCGGCATGTGGTGTCATTGTGGGAAAAGGGAGACTGGAAAACGTTTTGCGGCATGCTGCCGCTCTACAACGAAACATGCTGGGGCGAGGGCGGTATGCACGACACGGCGATGCTGCTCGGTGCGCTCGGCTGGGATCGTTATGAAGGCAAGGTCGAAGTCGTGACGCCGTATTTCGGCAGTTCGGGAACGGGGCAGATCAACGCGATTTTCCCCGTTACGCCGCTGCCCGCCTGATCGATCAATGGAGATTTGACGTGCCGCATCTCACGCTCGAATACAGCGCCAATCTGACGAATGAAGGCAGCATTGGAACGCTTTGCCGGAAGCTCGCGCAATGCCTCGATGCGCAACGCGAGAACGATCAACGTGTGTATCCGCTCGGTGGGATACGCGTGCGCGCGGTGCGCTGCGAACAGTACTGCATCGCGGACGGCAGGCCGGATGCCGCGTTTCTGCACGCGAACCTGAAGATCGGCGCGGGCCGCTCGGAGAATGTAACGAAGGCAACAGGCGACGCGTTATTCGACGTCATCAAGCAGCATTTTGCGGATGCATTCGATCATCACGGGCTGGCACTTTCGCTGGAGATCAACGAGTTCAGCGAAGCGGGCACCTGGAAACACAACAATCTGCACGCACGGCTGAAGGGCTGATGAAGGGCTGAGCGCGACCATCGGGAACTCAACATGCTAGACCAGACGACTATCCGCGAACTCGCCGGGAAACTCGACCAGGCCGAAAAAACGCGTACGCAATTGCGGCACTTTTCCGCCGCCTATCCCGAGATGACAATCGAGGACGGTTACGCGATCCAACGCGAATGGGTCAAGATGAAGCTTGCCGAAGGGCACGTAATCAAAGGACGCAAGATCGGCCTGACGTCGCGCGCCATGCAGCGTTCGTCGCAGATCGACGAACCGGACTACGCGCCGCTTCTCGATTACATGTTCATTGAAAATGGACAGGACATTCGCGCCGATCGCTTCATCGCGCCGCGTGTCGAAGTGGAACTGGCGTTCATTCTCGCGCGGCCGCTCAAAGGGCCGGGCGTGACGCTCACCGATGTGCTCGATGCGACGGCGTATGTAACGCCCGCTGTCGAGATCATCGACGCGCGCATCGAGCAGTTCGACCGCGAGACCAAAGCGCCGCGCAAGGTATTCGATACGATTTCCGACTTTGCGGCGAATGCGGGCATCGTGATGGGCGGTCGTCCCGTGCGTCCGATGGATGTCGACCTGCGTTGGGTTGGCGCATTGCTCTACAAGAATGGCGCTGTCGAAGAGAGCGGTCTTGCCGCCGCCGTGCTCAATCATCCGGCGACGGGCGTCGCGTGGCTCGCGAACAAGATCGCCCCTTATGACGAAATGCTGAACGCGAACGATGTGATTCTCAGCGGCTCATTCACGAGTCCCATTTCTGCGCGCGCGGGCGATACGTTTCATGTCGATTACGGTCCGCTTGGCGGCATTGCGCTGAATTTCGTCTAACGCAGCCCGGTTCATCGCCGCATTTTTTGAAAACTACCAGGCCACCCGCACATCAAGGCACAATCAGAACGTCGCGCATTCGACGCCACACGGCAGGATGCGTTCATCGTGTGGACGCTTTTGATGCGGAGGCGGCACCATGACGTCATCGATCAAGCTCGTGCTATTCGATATGGAAGGTGTGTTGTCGCATTACGATCGCGCGGCGCGCACGCAACGCTTGGCGCAGCTGACGGGCAAGCCACCCGAAGCCGTGCGCCACGCCATTTGGGAGTCGGGCCTCGAAGCGCGTGCCGATGCCGGTGAGATTACCGACGACGCGTATCTTCGCGAGCTTGGAGACATGCTGGGTTGCGCCGTCAGCCGCGACGATTGGCTGACGGCGCGTCATGCATCGATCACGCCGGATACGGAAACGTTAGCGCTCGCCGCTCAAGTGGCCGATCGCCATTCGATCGCCGTGCTGACCAACAACTGCCGGCTCGTCACCGACTATATCGGCTATCTCAATCCGCCGGTCGCGCAACTGTTCGGCGCGCACGTTTATCCGTCGGCGGCATTCGGGGCCGCGAAACCCGCTGCACAGGCTTATCTGGGCTGCGTTCGTCAGCTTGGCGTCGATGCCAACGCGACGCTCTTTATCGACGACTCCGATGCCAATGTCACGGGCGCCATCGACGCGGGGCTGCATGCGTACAAGTTCACCAGTGCGGACGCGCTTTCGGAAGAACTTGCGCGCTTCAATCTGCTTTAGCGCGCGACTGTTTAACCAATGCGTTACGCCGAACGAAGCGCTGCTCGACGACAGCCTCTCCCCATTGCGTGCCCTCGGCCTCCTCGGCTAGCTGGAAGCCGAACGCTTCATACAAATGACGCGCGGCATCGAGGCCCTTGAACGTCCACAAATAGGTTTCGTCGAAGCGTTCGTCGACGAACGCCATTGCGCGCGTCATCAACTGCCTGCCGATGCCTAAGCCACGCAGCGAATCGTCGACGATGAACCAGCGCAAATGCGCAACGCGGGTCTCCGCGTTTCCGTCGATGGCGATCGATGCCAGCGTTCGCCCGTTGTCGGAGACGAGCCACAGCTGTCTGTTGGGATCGGGAAGCGAGCCCGCAAACTCGGCCAGCCCTGATGCAACGAGCTGTTCGAAGTACGCGCCAAAGCCGGAATGCTCCGAATAGTAGCGCGCATGAAGACTCGCGATGTCGCCAATGCAGCCGGGCTGATAGCCCTCGATGATTTGCAGGTTTGATACAGGGGCTTGCTGCGGCTCTTTGGCATCGTTGTCCTGCTCGAGTGCGCTTGCGTACAGCGAGAGCGCACGCACCAACGACTGCTGATCGGACGGCGCAAGCTTGCGCAGCGCGCTCGACACCTGATCGGTCGCAAACTTGTCGATCTTCTTGCGCAGTTGCTGGCCCGCTTTGGTCAGGTAAAGCTCCGAGGAACGCGCATCGTCGCTCGATGCAGTGCGCTCGATAAGCCCGGCCGTTTCCAGTTTAGCGACCTGCCTGCTCGCGTTCGACTTGTCGAGCCGCAGAAGATGAGCGAGATCGCGCGCCTGAATGCCCGGCGTCGCGCCGATCTCAAGAATGGCGTGCACGGCCGACGGCGCGAGATCGCTGTCCGCCAGGGTGGAGCGCATGAAACCCAGTTCGCGAACGAGTTTACGCGAGAACTCGCGCAGTTCGAGGATGGTTGAGTCACGCGACTGGATGGGTGTGTCGATGATATCCATGATCTTTTCTCTAGTTGCGCTTCGCAACCACTATAGTTGCGAAGCGCAACTTATGCAAGTCCGGATATGGGAGGCAAGCGAGGGTGCCTTAGCTCACTCTATCTTCCACTTGATCGAACATCCGAATGCCGGATACTGCGTGTCGGGTGCGGCACCCGTTTGCGCGATCTGCCGCATCGCCTCGAACAGGTCCCGGCGCGCATCGGGAAGCGGGTCTTTGCGCGACGCATCCAGTCTGCCGCGATATCGCAGCAGCAGCCCGGAATCGAAGCCGTAAAACTCCGGCGTGCAGACCGCATCGTAGGCGCGCGCGACCTGCTGCGTTTCGTCAAACAGATAGGGGAAAGGCAACTGCCAGTCGGCCGAAAGTGCGACCATGCGTTCGAACGAATCTTCTGGATAGGTAAGGCTGTCGTTCGAGTTAATCGCGACGGTGCCGATACCCAGCGCCGCGAGATCTCGCGCGTCGCGCACGATACGCGGCAATGCGGCTCCCACGTACGGACAATGGTTGCACATGAAGATCACGACGAGTCCCTTCGGACCGCGCACGTCGTCGAGTGCATAGGTGCGGCCGTCGGTAGCGGGCAGCAGAAACGCGGGCGCTGCAGTACCCAGTTCACCTGGAGGAGATTCAGTACCCATCCATTGCTCCTTGATTCGAAGTGTCGAAGAACCTTGTTTCTTTCAGCATCTGTACTGCTGACGTGTTAACGCCCCATCGCCGCAGCCATCGTGTCTTCCTTCATTTGCGTTGCAACGGGCGTCGAATCGGGCGCGACATGGGACAGCCTCATCATGCGCGGTTGCAACAGCAGCGCAACGAGTCCCGTCCACCCTGTCTGATGCGACGCGCCAACACCACGCCCGTTGTCGCCGTGAAAGTACTCATGGAACAGGATCAGATCCTGTGAACGCGGGTCCGCCTGCAGCATCGGATACGCGGCCATCACGGGCCGCACGCCTTGCTCGTTCTTCATGAAGAGTGTGGTGACGCGTCGCGCGAGATCGTCGGCGACTTCGCTGAGCGAGGAATACTGCCCCGATCCTGTTGGATGCTCGATGCCGAATTCGTCGCCATAGTAGCGATGGAACTCGTATAGCGATTCGATCAGCAGATAGTTGACGGGTATCCACACGGGGCCGCGCCAGTTCGAATTGCCGCCGAACACGCGCGAGTCCGATTCGGCAGGTTGATATTCGATGCAGACATGCACGCCGTCATGATCGAAAACGTACGGTTCATGTAGATGCACACGCGAAAGCGCCCGCACGCCATAGGGAGAGAGAAATTCGTTTTCATCGAGCGCGCGCTTGAGCAACGATTTCATTCTGTGTCCGCGCAATAGCGAGAGCAAGGATGTGTTGCCTTTGCCGGATTCCGTCCAACGCGATACAAGTTTCGCCAGATTCGGCCGATGATCGAGAAACCATGCGAGCCGTTCGCGCAATCCCGGCAAATGACCATGTATCTGCTCGTCGAGTACGTGCACCGCGAACAGCGGAATCAAGCCGACGATCGAACGAATGCGCATCGGTACGCGCGCGCCATCCGGAAGATGCAGCACGTCATAGAAGAATTCATCGCGTCCGTCCCACAGTCCTGTATTGCAGGCTTCGCCGCCACAACTGACGGCTTCCGCGATATACAGAAAGTGCTCGAAGAACTTCACCGCGATTTCAACGTACGCCGTGTTCGTCATCGCGAGTTCGAGTCCGATCTGCATCAGATCGAGTGCATAGGAGGCCATCCACGCGGTGCCGTCCGCCTGATCGATGCGGCCGCCCGTCGGCAGCGGAGAAGAGCGATCGAAGATGCCGATATTGTCGAGCCCGAGAAATCCGCCCTGGAAGATGTTGCGGTCGTCGGCGTCCTTGCGGTTGACCCACCACGAGAAATTGAGCAGCAGCTTATGGAACATCACTTCGAGAAACTCGTGATCGCCGACACCCGTTATCTCGCGGTCGAGTTCATACACACGCCACGTTGCCCACGCATGCACGGGCGGATTTGCATCGCCGAACGCCCACTCGTAAGCGGGCAGTTGCCCGTTCGGATGCATGTAGCGCTCTTTCACGAGCAGTTGCAATTGCTTCTTCGCAAAGTCGGGATCGACGATAGCGAACGCGACCGCGTGAAACGCGAGGTCCCACGATGCGTACCACGGGTACTCCCATTTGTCGGGCATCGACACGATGTCGCCATTGCACATGTGTCGCCAGTCCGCATTGCGGCCACGTCTGCGATCTTTCGGTGGCACCGGCTGGCCGGGATCCCCGTCGTGCCAGCGTGTCACGTCGAACTGATAGTACTGCTTCGACCATAGCATCCCGGCGAGCGCCTGACGTTGCACGAGACGCGCGTCGGCGTCGGCGATGTCGTGCTGAAGCGCCGCATAGAATTCGTCGGCCTCTGCCTGTCGGCGTGTAAAGAGCGCCGGCATGTCGAGCGGCGCAGTCTCGACAGCGGATTCGGGACGCCAGCGCAGATACAGCACCGACTGTTCGTGCGGGCCAAGCTGTAGAAACACGTGCGCGGCGGCACGCGTGCCCTTGTCTCGGCGGATCGCGCGTTCGTCGCCATCGACTAGATAGTCGTTGAAGCCGTCCTTGAACGGCCCTTCGCCGTCGATGCCGAAAATGCGACGCACGTTGGTTTCGTTTTCGCAGAAGAGCCATTCGATGGGCTGCTGCGCTGCTGCCGTCACGATCATCGTGTCGAGTGCGGGATTGCGGGCGATAACCCGCGCGCCTTCGGCTGCATTCGGCTCCAGCGTCAGCGATGGCTTACCGGGCTTGCCCGACCACGCCCACCGGTTGCGCGCCCAGAACTGTGGCAGCACATGCAGCGTGCCGGGCAGGTCCGAGCGGTTTTCGACGGTCACCCGCATGACGATATCGTCATGCGTGTGCTTCGCATATTCGACCCAGACGTCGAAGTAGCGGTTGTCGTCGAACGCGCCCGTATCGAGCACTTCATATTCGGGCTGGTCCGCACCGCGTCGCGCGTTTTCGTCGATCAGGTCCTGGTACGGGAACGCGTCATGAGGGTACTTGTAGAGCATCTTCATGTACGAATGCGTCGGCGTGCCGTCCAGATAGAAGTAAAGCTCCTTCACGTCTTCGCCGTGATTGCCCTGCGCGTTCGTCAGGCCGAAGAGTCGTTCCTTGATGATGGGGTCGTGTCCGTTCCAGAGTGCGAGCGACACGCACCAGTCGAGCGGATCGTTGCCGAAGCCGGCGATGCCGTCCTCGCCCCAGCGATACATCCGGCTGCGCGCATGGTCGTGCGGAAAGTAGTCCCATGCGGTGCCGTATTCGCTGTAGTCCTCGCGCACGGTGCCCCATTGACGGTCGCTCAGATACGGTCCCCAGCGGCGCCAACGCGCGAGGTCCGGGCCATGAAGACGCGAACCTTCCTTCGACTGGAGCAGATTGATTGCGCTTGCAGGCTGCATGGCACCTCCCGGCCGAACTCGATCGTCCGACACGTTCTACATTTGAACGTCTGTGCTTTTCCGTCTCGCGCGCGGCGTGCGCGGATGGAATCATGATGATATGCGTCAACTCGCTGTATGGCGATTGAAGGGCGCAGCTATCGGTCGAGCCGCATCGATATTGCATTGTCATTCCGCGCGCGCATTCTGCTGCATACTTGAGCGCATCACATTGCGGAACCTGTCGACATGGATTCGAAGCTCGCACGCTCGTGGCTGACGTTCAGCGCGCCCGTGGCGGCCGCGCAGGCGGCCGGCCGCCCGATAGTCGCACTAGAGTCGACGATCATCGCGCACGGCATGCCGTACCCGCAGAACGTGCGCACGGCGCGCGAAGTGGAGGCGGTGATCCGCGATCTCGGCGCTCAGCCCGCGACGATCGCGCTGATCGGCGGGCGCATCCGCATTGGACTGTCGGACGACGAACTCGAAATGATTGCCCGCTCCGACAATGTACACAAGGTCAGCCGCCGCGATCTGCCGTCCGTGCTGGCTAGCGGTGAACTCGGCGCGACGACGGTGGCGGGCACGATGATATGCGCCGCGCTGGCGGGAATCGAAGTGTTCGTGACGGGCGGCATCGGCGGCGTGCATCGCGGCGCGTCCGAAACTTTCGACATATCAGCGGACTTGCAGGAGCTGGCGAAAACGTCGGTCGCGGTGGTCTGTGCAGGCGCGAAATCGATTCTCGACATCGGGCTCACACTGGAATATCTGGAAACGCATGGCGTGCCGGTGCTCAGTTGCGAGCAGGACAATTTCGCGGCGTTTTATACGCGCGACAGCGGCTTTCGCGCGGATTTCCGACTCGACGATGCAGCCGGACAGGCGCGTTTCATTCGCACCAAGTGGGACTTGGGCCTCGCGGGCGGCGTCGTGTTGAGCACGCCCGTGCCCGAAGCCGCTGCGATGCCGTCCGAAGAGATCGACACGTTGACCCGGCAGGCGCTCGAAGAAGCCGCTGCGCAAGGCATCACTGGAAAAGCCGTGACGCCGTTCCTGCTGGCACGCATCAAGGCGCTGACCGGCGGACGCAGTCTCGCGACCAATATCGCGCTGGTGAAGCACAATGCCGAGGTCGGCGCGCGGCTCGCGCTCGCGTTGGCCAATGCAGGGCAAGCAGCGGCATAAACATGCCTCTATGTCCCGGATACCTGAATCTGATAAAGGCCCCACGGAGACAATACGAAGCGATCCTTGAGCGGCTTTGCTGCGAGTTCTGGAATCTTGTCGGCATCGTAGATCGCCCATAGCGGACCGAGGCCGCCCAAAGGCATCGGCTTGCCGTCCATATGCGTCGCGACGATGAAGCGCCATGCGCGAATGTTATCGAGCGTGGTCAGCACCGCGTAGCCGTCGACGGCGCGCAAGGAAATCTTCGTGTCGCCCGCGCTGGGTGCGCCGGCCTGCTCGAGTACATTGGCAAGCAATGGGCCGCTTAACGTGTGCTGCTTCGCGTCGTATTCGATGGTCGGCTTGATGGTGACGGCGGGCAGACTCGCGATCGACGGATAGTCGAATGTATAAGCCGACGTGAATTTGACGAGTTGCTTGGCCATCAATGGATCGAATGCCGGATCGAGCGCGCCGCGATTCGTGCGTTTGATCGCGCCGGACACGGTGAGTATCGCGGGAGCCGCAGCGCATGCAGCGGTTTTCGGATTCGTCGCGCCGAGTGCGGGCGTGATGCTGACGCCGATGGCAGCGGCGCTGGTCAGGAACTGCCGTTTGTTCATGTTTATTGGCTCCGCGGATGTCGTTGATGCTTTTCGACTCTTATACACCGACAACAAGTATCTGGCGTTGCCGGTGGCATGTTCAGTGAGCGCTTCATGAGGCGGGGCTTGTGTGACTTTGCCCGTAACGCTCCGGCGTAGAATCTCTCTGTATTTAGCGTCCCACTGAACCGGGAGAATCGCATATGGAAGCCGATTCACAACGTGAACTCGCGCAACTCGTCGTCGTGCGTCCCGACAGGGAAATTGCCACGACGCAGCGCTTGCCGTACTTCGTCGGCATTTCGTCAACGACGGCGGGCGCGCAGGGCCTGTCGATGCATCTCGTCGTCGTTCCGCCGGGCGGACATGCCGAGCCTCACATCCACTGCGGTTATGAAACGGGAATCTATGTGCTCGAAGGGCGCGTGGAGACGCGTTATGGACCGGGCCTGCGTCAGTCGATCGTCACGGAAGCAGGGGACTTTCTGTTCATTCCGCCCGGCGTGCCGCATCAGCCGTTCAATCTCAGCATGACGGAGGCGGCGCGCGCGGTCGTGGCGCGCAATCGTCCTGATGAGACGGAGCAGGTGTTGCCGTATGAGGTCGTTGAATGATCTTCATCGCGACTAGTCGTAGAAGCGCTCACTTCGACGCGTGAGGCGCGGGCGTTGATCTCGTCAATGGCGGTTGAGATTTCTGATCTGGGTTTGAGTTCGCATCGTACGCATGGGGTGAGGGTGCCGGTGCCCGGCGAGCATGCAGTTGTTTGAAAACGGGTGTTGTTGGTTGGGGTTTTTGCCTTTGCGTTAGCGCCTTCGCGGCGCGGGCGGTTTGTTTTTTTTGCTTTTGCGCGGGCATCCGCGGTTTATCTTCGTGCTTCAGGCGGCGCCGGTCGGTGTGTTTGCCTTTGCGCTGGCATCCGCGTTATGCCTTCGTGCTTCAAGCGTCGCCCCTGTGCGGGGCG
>NZ_JAWRXV010000324.1:0-380 GCF_046534875.1 Paraburkholderia sp. SIMBA_054
TCGAACACCAACAACAACGTTGCAAACCTGAGCGGCAACGTCACCAACATCAACAACACGGTGAACAACATCGTGAATGGTGGCGGCATCAAGTACTTCCACGCCAACTCGACGCTGGCGGATTCGTCGGCAACGGGTACGGATGCAGTTGCGATCGGCGGCAACGCTCAAGCAACGACGGCGAACTCCGTAGCACTGGGTTCCAACTCGGTGGCGAACTCGAGCACGTTGACGACGGCAGGCTTCACGCCGGTCGGTGGCACGGCGATCTCGGCAGCCACGGCAGCTGGTGGCGAAGTGTCAGTAGGCGCGGCAGGTGCGGAGCGTCGCATCACGAACGTCGCAGCGGGTCTGAACGCCACGGACGCGGTGAACGTGAG
>NZ_JAWRXV010000325.1:0-379 GCF_046534875.1 Paraburkholderia sp. SIMBA_054
GATCGCAACAGCGTCGGCTACGGACGGCCCTTTCAGAGCCGCGTAGATCCCGGTGGTCGCCGCAACCTCACCCCACAGCCAGTGCTTCGTTCTCGACAACCCGTCCACCCGTGACTCACTTGCCCGAAGACTTGCCTGAAGCCCACCGTTCGAGCTGCGGCGGACTTGTTGAGGGACTGGCGCGGGCGCCGCGGAAAAGCTCGCGGCGCGGGGCATTCCCGACGGCCTTTGAACGGTAATTTATGGTCGTCGGCAGAGGGTGTCGAGCCAAAAAGTGTTAGGCCTCGCCCGCGGTTGTAACACCTTGTTACTGCGACGTTTTTCTACGACATAACCCTTGCGGAAACCGCCTTATGGCGGTGCCGGATCGCGCTCCTGG
>NZ_JAWRXV010000326.1:0-379 GCF_046534875.1 Paraburkholderia sp. SIMBA_054
CTAGTTGTTGTAGCCATCCAAGCGTTTGTGAATCTAAGAAATTTTCTTGGCTTTGTATAACTTTTTCGAGTTTAGCGATTGCCTGCTCATGATAACCATCATTCCAGAGATTTATTGCTTTTCTTTCAGCTTTTGCTTGCTCGATTTGAAGATTTTCAGTCTCATTCTCATCTACCATTTCAGCAAGTGTTTCTGCATGATATTCAACCCAATCCTTATCCCGATCAATACTTCTTTGTATAGTTGTTCCTAAATCTTTTAGGTTCTCTATTTCTCTGCTAATATCTACACCCATCTCCAATTGAGCTTTAGTAGCACTAGTAAGGAACCGGAAATTTGCATCTTTAGAAATCCAAGATGCAATATCTCTTCCTACTAG
>NZ_JAWRXV010000327.1:0-378 GCF_046534875.1 Paraburkholderia sp. SIMBA_054
GACTACGGCTCAACCGCTTTCATGGACCGTGACAACGCTTCGACGTTGCTCATCTACGCGGAGCCCGGTGCGAACTCACTTGCAGTCGAGCAGCAGGTTTTGTCCGCGATGCGCGGGCTAAAGAATGAGTTCCCCGCAGGAATGGACTACAAGATCATCTACGACCCGACCATCTTTATCGGCAAATCGGTCGACGAGGTGATTGTCACCATATTCGTCGCAATCCTGCTGGTTGTTGGCGTCGTCTTTCTTTTCCTGCAGAACTGGAGGGCCACGATTATCCCCGTCGTTGCAATTCCGGTCTCCCTGCTTGGGTCGTTCATCGTACTCGCCACGTTCGGAATATCGCTAAACAACCTGTCTTTGTTTGGCCTCGTG
>NZ_JAWRXV010000328.1:0-378 GCF_046534875.1 Paraburkholderia sp. SIMBA_054
ATGCAGCTTCCACAGCGACACGAGTTTTTCGACGCCGTCGGTGGTGAGCAGGTCGTCGTCGTGAAGCAGCAGAATCTTGTCGCCGAGCGCGCGCTCGAACAGGCTCGCGACGTTGCGCGCCTGGCCAAGCGGCGGCTCGTTCCTCGCATAACGGATGCGCTCTTCGCTCAACTCGTGCGGATAACGCGACGCGAGCAGTTGCGCGGTGCGCGCATCGTTTGAATCGTCGCCGATCACGATTTCCAGATTGCCGTAGGTCTGCGCAAGACACGAGTCGATGCACTCGACGATCAGCTCCGGCCGGTTGCAGGTCGGCACGCAGATCGACACTTTGGCTGGCTCGGCGGAGGGCACGGGAATGGACATGGGCGTCGCCTT
>NZ_JAWRXV010000329.1:0-378 GCF_046534875.1 Paraburkholderia sp. SIMBA_054
GGACTGCAGGGCGTCGTGCTCGTCGCGCCGTCGCCGCCTTCGCCGATGGTGCTTCCCGACGAGCAGCGCGCCGCGATGGCGGCGGCGTACGACTCGCGGGAATCGATCGAATGGGTGCTGGATAACGTGCTGAGCGCGAATCCACTCACGCCGGCGCTGCGCGAGCAGGTGATCGCCGACAGCCTGCGTGGTGCGCCGCAAGCGAGAGCGGCCTGGCCGAACGCCGCGATGCTCGAGGACATCACGCACGAGGTCAGCTCGATCAACGTGCCCGTGCTCGTGGTGGCCGGCGAACTCGATCAGGTCGATCGCGTGGACACGTTGCGCGCGGAGTTGCTGCCGCGAATTGCCGGCTCGCGTCTGCAAGTGCTGGCGGGC
>NZ_JAWRXV010000330.1:0-378 GCF_046534875.1 Paraburkholderia sp. SIMBA_054
GCGAGCTGACAACGCTCGCGCCCGGCGCCATGCAGCGATTAGAAGCGCGCTATGTATCCCGCGTGTGTCGGCGAGGTATCGGAATGTATCGTGGCCTTGGCGAGGCGTGAAGCGGTGCGGGTTCGACAGGCTTCGTCGGCGGAATCGCAGTAGTCGATTGCGAGCAGATGCTAAGCTATCCGGCCGTTACCACCCACGGCGCAGTCTCTTCGGGGGCATAAGACTATGCGGCCGCGTCGAACCAGTCGGTTCGTTCCGACAGCGCCGTGCCCCCGGCAAACAACTACGGAATCATCATGCTCGATAAGCTGCTAAGCGACATTCGCAGTTGCACGCTTTGCGCGTCGAAGCTGCCCCATGCACCGCGGCCGGTACTGG
>NZ_JAWRXV010000042.1:0-90461 GCF_046534875.1 Paraburkholderia sp. SIMBA_054
GGCTCCGGGCGAATAGTTCGCCCAGAGTGTTACCCATGTCCCCGCACACCCGTTACCCATGTCCCCGGTCCATACACGGCGGCAAAGAAAAGTAGGTGCCGCCCCGCACAGGGGCGACGCGTGAAGCACGAAGGCATAACGCGGATGCCACCGCAAAGCAAAGCAAACCACCGCATCGCAAACACCCGCCACGAACGCAAAAAACCCACCAGCGTCGCAGACAAAAACCAACCCTTACCCTGCATTAACAGCCCGCGCAGCCTCCCTCCCATTCCGCCGATAAGCCCACACCAACATCAACACCCCAGCAATCACCATCGGCAGCGACAGCCACTGTCCCATGGACAACCCAAACGCGAGCAGCCCAAGAAAATCATCCGGCTCACGCGCAAACTCAACCGTAAACCGCGCAAGCCCATACCCAATCAAAAACACAGCCGACGCCGCCCCAACAGGCCGCGGCTTGCGCGTAAAAAACCACAGCACAAGAAACAGCACAACACCTTCAAGCGCGATCTCATACAACTGCGATGGATGCCGCGGCAGCATGTGATATTGCGTAAACACCTCACCGAGATGCCACTGCGCGGCCTGCGCCGGATGCGCCGCCAACCAGCCGGCGTCTTCATTCGCGGCACCGGGGAACAGCATCGCCCAAGGCGCATCGGGCGACGTCACCCGCCCCCACAACTCGCCATTGATGAAATTACCAAGCCGCCCAGCGGCAAGACCAGTCGGCACCATCGGCGCGACAAAATCGGTCACCTGCAGCCACGTGCGCTTACGCTGCCACGCGAACAAAACCATCGCGAGCGTCACGCCGAGGAAACCGCCATGAAACGACATCCCCCCTTCCCAGACCTTGAAGATGTCCAGAGGATGCGCGAAGTACCAACTCGCCTTATAGAACAGCACATAACCAAGCCGCCCACCGAGTATCGTGCCGAGCACACCATAAAACAGCATGTCGTCGATATCCTTCGGGGTCCAGCCTTGTGCCGCGACATGCGGCAAACGCAGCCGCAACCTGCCCACGACGATCGCCATGACAAAGGCGACCAGGTACATCAGGCCGTACCAGCGGACGGCCAGCGGTCCCAGATGAATGGCGATGGGATCGAAATTCGGGTGAATGTGCATCGTATCGTTATAGGGGTTCGGTAATCTGGAAACTCAAGCGCATTGGACGCGCCGCGCCGCAAAGGGTTCGCCGCTAGCCGGCAAGCACATCGGCATGAGCACGCACGATGTCGATGAAACCGGCCAGCACAGGGCTCACCTCCGCCGTGCGCCACACGAGTCCGGTCACGACGGCCGGCACGGCCTCACGCAACGGACGATACACGACGCCCGTGCGCCGCAGGTTACGCAACGATTGCGGCACCAGCGCGACGCCCATGCCCGCGGACACCAGGCTCACGATCGTCTGCATCTGGATCGCTTCCTGGCCGATGTGCGGCGTAAGGCCAGCCGCGCCGTAGCAATCCATAATGATGTCATAAAAGCCTGGCGCGAGACGCCTTGGGAAAACGACCAGCGGCGCGTCGCCCGCCTGCGCGAGGCTCAACGGCTCGTCGCGCCATTCGGCCACGCCCGCCCCGCTCGCCGCATCGCCTTCCGCATCACCTTCAATACGCGCCGCCATCTCCGTCGACATCGCGATCACCAGCGGCTCGCGCGCCAGCGGCAGCCACGACAGCTGCGACGCGTAGCGCGGCGGCAGCGGTCCGATCACCAGACCCGCATCGACACGCCCCGCAACCAGCTCGTCGATCTGCACGTCGCTGGTCGCTTCGAGCAGTTCGAGCCGCACGCACGGATGGCGCGTGCCGAACTCGCGCAACAGCGGTGGCAACAGCCCGTAATCCGCCGTCGACACGAACGCCAGCGACAGCACCCCCGCCTCGCCGCGCGCAAGACTCTGCGCCAATGGCCGCAGCCCTTCCGCGCCCGCCAGCAGCCGCCGCACATCGGGCAGCAGATCGGCGCCGACAGACGTCAGCTCGACCGAGCGCTTCGTACGCGCGAACAGTTCGACGCCCAACGTGTCTTCGAGCGCGCGGATCGCCTGCGACAGCGGCGGCTGCGTCATCGACAGCCGCGCCGCCGCGCGCCCGAAGTGCTTCTCTTCGGCGACGGTCACGAAATAGCGCAACTGGCGCAGATCGGGGATTGCAGGCAAGCTCATTAATACATTTTAAGACCTAATAGACGCTGAATAATATATTGGACATTCTTTTGCAGAAACTCCATTCTTGCCCAACGCGCCCGAACTAGACTAAAGAACCCGCGCTGGAACCGCCCAGGCCGTTGCGCCGCAAGCGGGAAGCGAGCCGATCGGCGCGCACACCAAAACAACTGGATGGAGCTCCCCATGCCGTACAACCGTCGTTCGAAGAACATCACGCAAGGCGTCGCGCGTTCGCCGAACCGCTCGATGTATTACGCGCTCGGCTACCAGAAGGAAGACTTCGACAAGCCGATGATCGGCGTCGCCAACGGCCACTCGACCATCACGCCGTGCAACGCCGGCCTGCAACGCCTCACCGATGCCGCCGTCGAAGCCGTCAAGCGCTCCGACGCGAACCCGCAGACCTTCGGCACGCCGACCATCTCCGACGGCATGTCGATGGGCACGGAGGGCATGAAGTACTCGCTGGTGTCGCGCGAAGTGATCGCCGACTGCATCGAGACCTGCGTGCAAGGCCAATGGATGGACGGCGTCGTCGTGATCGGTGGCTGCGACAAGAACATGCCGGGCGGCATGATCGGCCTCGCGCGGATGAACGTGCCGGGCATCTACGTGTACGGCGGCACCATCAAACCAGGCAAGTGGAAAGGCACCGACCTGACCATCGTGTCGTCGTTCGAAGCGGTCGGTGAGTTCACGGCGGGCCGCATGTCGCAGGAAGATTTCGAAGGGGTCGAACAGAATGCCTGCCCGACCACGGGCTCGTGCGGCGGCATGTACACGGCCAATACGATGAGCTCGTCGTTCGAGGCGCTCGGCATGTCGCTGATGTATTCGTCGACGATGGCGAACCCGGATCAGGAAAAAGTGGATTCGGCAGCGGAATCGGCGCGCGTGCTGGTCGAAGCCGTCAAGAGGGATCTCAAGCCGCGCGACATCATCACGAAGAAATCGATCGAAAACGCCGTCGCGCTGATCATGGCGACGGGCGGCTCGACCAATGCCGTGCTCCACTTTCTGGCCATTGCCCACGCGGCGGAGGTCGAGTGGACCATCGACGACTTCGAGCGGATGCGCAAGAAAGTGCCCGTGATCTGCGACCTGAAGCCGTCGGGCAAGTACGTCGCGACTGACTTGCATCAGGCCGGCGGCATCCCGCAAGTGCTGAAGCTTCTGCTCGACGCGGGCCTGTTGCACGGCGACTGCGTGACCATCACCGGCAAGACGATCGCTGAAGAACTGAAGGACGTGCCCAGCAAGCCGCGCGCCGACCAGAAAGTGATCTATCCGATCGACAAGGCGCTCTACAGCGAAGGCCATCTCGCGATCCTCAAGGGCAACCTCGCGGAAGACGGCGCCGTCGCGAAGATCACCGGCCTGAAGAATCCGGTCATTACGGGCCCGGCACGCGTGTTCGACGACGAGCAGAGCGCGATGGACGCGATCCTCGCCGACAAGATCAAGGCAGGCGATGTCGTCGTGCTGCGCTATCTCGGCCCGCGAGGCGGCCCAGGCATGCCTGAGATGCTCGCGCCGACGTCGGCGATCATCGGCAAGGGACTCGGCGAATCGGTCGGCCTCATCACCGATGGCCGCTTTTCGGGCGGCACGTGGGGCATGGTCGTGGGTCACGTCGCGCCGGAAGCGTTCGCCGGCGGCACGATCGCGCTCGTGCTGGAAGGCGACTCGATCACGATCGACGCACACAAGCTGCTGTTGCAGCTCAACGTCGACGACGCCGAACTGCAACGCCGCCGCGGCGCATGGAAGCAGCCCGCGCCGCGTTACACGCGCGGCGTGCTGGCCAAGTTCGCGGCACTCGTGAAGCCGGCGAACAAGGGCGCTGTCACGGACTGACGCGTCAGCCGTCCCACCCCGCGTGACTGACGCGGCGCAGCATCGCAGGTTGACGCAAGCAACGCTTCGATAGGCAAAGGGGCACACGGATCGCCGTGTGCCCCTTTGCTCTTATAATGCGTCCACCACGAGCCGGGCTGAGTCACCGGCGGAGACCATAATGAAATCGAAGTCGTATGCGGCATTCTTGCTGGCAGGCACTTTGGCATTCACCGGCACGGCGCGCGCGCAGGCTCCAGGCCTTGCGCTGGCGCAAAAGCAGAACTGCATGAGCTGCCATTCGGTGACGCGGCAGTTCATGGGACCTCCGCTGCATGATGTCGCCGCCAAATACGCGGCGCGCGGCGACGCCGTGGTCTACCTCACGCGCAAGATCATGGAAGGCAGCGCGGGCGTCTGGGGACCCGTGCCGATGCCAGCGAACACACAGGTCACGCAGGACGAAGCGATGTCGCTGGCAAGCTGGATTTTGACGCTCAAGTAACGCGCGCACCCACGGCTTATTTGCCGGTCTACTTGCTGGTCGTCGAATTGCCGAGTTCTTCGCGAATCGCCTCGCGCACCCAACTGAGCATTTCCGTTTCCAGCGCGAGCGCAACCTCGCGCGTGATCTGATTGACTAGCCAGGTCGTGTGATCCTGGAACGCGTCGCGGCAGCGTGCCTCGATCAGATTGCGTCCATCCCCTTTCAGATACGTCGCAAAACGGCCGCGCAAACGCTCAGCCAGCACGTCGGCATCGTAGTCGGACCTCGCCGCAGGCGCAGGCGCGTGCTCTGCCGGTGCCGTCAGCGAACTCGGCAAAGGCGGCGCGACATACTGCTCGGCCGTCGAACCCGAGCTGAACTCCGCTTCGCCCGGCACGAACTGCGCGGGCTCGCGCATCGGCGCATGCGGCGATTCGTAGATGGAATCGAGAACGGGCACATCGTCGTCAGCGTGGACAGACGGCGTTTGCGGCTCCGCTTGTACGTCGTGCGGCGCTTCATGCAAGTCTTGCGCGTCTTGCGCCGCTGCATGCTTACCACGCGCATGTGAACCTTCATGAGCATGCGAGCCGCTGCGCTTCGGCCGCTTCGCCTTTGCGTGCGGCTCATGTGGGTCATGCGGCTCATGGCCCGTCACCATCACATCGGTCAGAACGGGGATGTCTTGATCGGAAGAGTCGGAAGATTGGGACACGAAAACACTCCCTTTAAAGATCGGACGAGCCGGTTCTGCGCGAATCGGACAAGACCGCGCATCGAGCGGACAGAACCCGTCAGGCGCCCTGCTTGTAGTTATTCAGAGCATAGCCGCGATCGCGGTAGAAGCGATAGCGCTCGCGCCCCGCGGCCAGTTCGTCGGGCGCGTTGCCGACGATCTCCAGCAGGCGCTCGAAGCGCGCGAACTGCGACGGCACGGTCGCGCCCAGATTCAACAGTATCTGATGATGCGGCACGTCGTCGAGCGACGACGTCAGCACGACGGGCGTCTGCGCCGCGAGCGGGCTCGAGGCGAGGCAGTGCGGTATGAAGTCGAGTGGCGAGAAGGTCCACAACTGCTCGTCGAACGCGCGCAGGCGCGGCGGTTCGGCCAGCACGACGAGCGGCTGGCCGGCCTGATACGCCTTGCGCACGAGACGGCACGCATACTGCAGCGAATCGCCGACGTTCGAATGAAAGTCGATGCGGGTCATCGGCGATCCTGCTTCGCTGCTGAACTTGCGTTCAGCGCTTTCGGTGCGTTCAGCGCGTTCAGACTGCAACGCGTCATTGTGCAGCGCGGTCGATCAGGAACTGCGACAGCAGCGGCACGGGACGGCCGGTTGCGCCCTTTGCCGCGCCGCTCTTCCATGCGGTGCCCGCGATGTCGAGGTGCGCCCACGGATACGCTTCCGTGAACCGCGACAGGAAGCACGCCGCCGTCACGCTGCCCGCCGGACGTCCGCCGATGTTCGCGAGATCCGCGAAATTCGACTTCAGCTGATCCTGATACTCGTCGTCGAGCGGCAGACGCCATGCGGGATCAGACGCTTCCTTCGATGCATCGAGCAGTTCACCCGCGAGCGCGTCGTCCTTCGAGAACAGGCCGCTGTTGTGATGGCCGAGCGCGATGATGCACGCGCCCGTCAGCGTCGCGATGTCGATCACGGCGGCCGGCTTGAAGCGCTCGGCATACGTGAGCGCGTCGCACAGGATCAGGCGGCCTTCCGCGTCCGTGTTCAGCACTTCGATCGTCAGGCCCTTCATGCTGGTGACGATGTCGCCCGGCTTGGTCGCGTTGCCAGCGGGCATGTTTTCGCAGGTCGGAATAATGCCGACCACGTTCAGCTTCAGGCCCATTTCTGCGACGGCACGCAGCGTGCCAAGCACGGAGCCCGCGCCGCACATGTCGTACTTCATCTCGTCCATGCCGTCGCCGGGTTTCAGCGAAATGCCGCCCGTGTCGAACGTGATGCCCTTGCCGACCAGCACGACGGGTGCGGCCTTCGCGGCGCCGCCCTGGTACTGGAGGACGATGAACTGCGGCGGCTCGACAGAGCCCCTGGTGACCGACAGGAACGAACCCATCTTCAGCGCTTCGAGCTGCTTCTGGCCGAGCACTTCGACCTTCAGCTTCCAGTCTTTCGCGAGCTTCTTCGCGGTCGTTGCCAGATAGGTCGGCGTGCAGACGTTGCCCGGCAGGTTGCCGAGGTCCTTCGTCAGATCCATGCCGTTCGAGAGCGCGACGCCCTGCTTGAGGGCCACCTTCGCGAGCTTCTCGTCAGCCGCGTCGACGCTGAACACGATGCGCTTCAGCGCGCGCGTGCTGTTGTCCGGCTTGCTCTTCATCTGCGTGAACTTGTACGTCAGCTCGCGCAGCGCGACGATCGCGGCGCGCACGGCCCAGTCCGACGAGCGCTCCTTGACGGGCGCCTGAGCCAGCGTGAACGTGACCTGCGTGATCTTCGTGCCGAGGATCGCGCGCCACGCGGCGCGCACGGCGTCGCCGTAGGCCTTCTGCGTGAACGCATCCTGCTTGCCGAGACCGACCAGCAGCACGCGCGACGCGCCGATGCCCTGCACTTCATGCAGGAACACCGTGCTGCCCGTCTTGCCGTCCATGTCGCCCGCCTTGATGATGCGCGTGAGCAGACCCTTGGTGGCAGCGTCGATTTCCAGCGCCGCGCCCGACAGCGTCTGCGATTCGAACACGCCGATCACGATGCAATCCGATTTTCCGGTAAGGAACCCGTTGGTCGAGCCTTTGCTCCAATCACAGGCTTTTATGCTAAAGTCCATCGCGCTTGTCCTCGGATAAAATCTGGGCTTAGGATGAAAGCCGCAATTATCCGCTATTTTTCCCGCGGCGGCTGCACGAAGGCGTGACGGGGCTTAACCCCGCTGCCTGTCGGAGCGCGCCCTCTCCTCATCAACCATGATTTTTGAACGCTCTCTCCAGCGCGAACTGGCGTATACGGCTGGCGCCGTGTTCATGGTTCTGCTCACGCTGGTCCTGACGACGATGATGATCCGCATCGTCGGCTTCGCGGCGTCCGGTGAAATCGACCCGCGCGACGTGCTCGTGCTGATTGGTCTAACGGTCATCGGCTACCTCGCGATCATGCTGGTCGCGACGCTGTTCGTGTCGATCCTGTTCGTGCTCACGCGCTGGTACAAGGATTCCGAAATGGTCGTGTGGCTCGCCTCGGGTGTGAGCCTCACGCGTTTCATCAAGCCGATCGGCCTGTTCGCGACGCCCATCATCATTCTGATTGCCTTCTTCGTGTTCGTCGGCTGGCCGTGGTCGAACCAGCAGAGCAAGCTGATCCGCGCGCGCTTCCAGCAGCGCGACGAAGTCTCGCTGCTCGCGCCCGGCCAGTTCCGCGAATCGGCTACGAGCCATCGCGTGTTCTTCATCGAGAAGATGTCGCCCGATCAGGGCCACGTCGAGAACGTGTTCGTCACCAGCACCGAGGGCGGCAAGGTGAACGTGGTCGTGTCGAAGAACGGCCACACGGAAACGCATAAGAACGGCGACCGCTTCGTCGTGCTGGAGAACGGCCGCCGCTATGACGGCGAACCGGGCCATCCCGACTTCCGCATCATGGAGTTCGAGCGCTATGGCGTGAAAATCCAGAGCCAGCCGGTGGTCAACACGCCGACCACGACGGGCACGCCGACGCTCGACCTGTTCCGCGATCCGACCCGCCAGAATCTCGCTGAATTCGCATGGCGCGCGGGCCTGCCGTTGATCGCGATCAACCTGATGCTGCTCGCCATCCCGCTCGCGCACCAGAATCCGCGCCGGAGCCGCACGATCAATCTCGTGATGGCCGTGCTGATCTATCTGACGTATTCGAACCTGCTGAACGTCGTGCAGTCGTGGATCGAGCAAGGCAAGATGTCGTTCGGCGTGGGCCTCCTGGGGCTGCATGTCATCGTGGCGCTGGTCGTCGCGATTATTTTCTGGCTGCGGGTGCGCAACCGGCCGCTCTTCACGCGGGCGACGTTCAGCCGGTCGAACCGTCCGGCGCAGGGAGCGTGACCCATGCGTATCTATGAAAAGTATTTCGCGCGTCAGGTTTACCTCACGTTCATCTTTATTCTGTTCGCATTTTCGGGTCTGTTCTTCTTCTTCGACCTGATCAACGAGCTGAACTCGGTCGGCCACGGCAACTACAAGTTCCAGTACGCGGTGCTGCGCGTCGCGCTGCAGACGCCGTCGCGCTTCTACGAAATCATTCCCGTCGCGGCGTTGATCAGCGCGATCTACGTGTTCGCGCAGATGGCGGCGAATTCCGAGTACACGATTTTCCGCGTGTCCGGTCTCGCGACGAACCAGGCGCTGCGATCGCTGCTGAAAATCGGCATTCCGCTCGTGTTCCTCACGTACATCATCGGCGAAGTGGTCGGGCCGTACACGGATCAGTTGTCGGAGCGCGTGCGTCTGGAGGCGCTTGGCTCATCGGTGTCGAGCAACTTCGAGTCGGGCGTCTGGGTGAAGGACACGCTGACGGCGCGTGCCGACGGCGAACAGGTGACGCGCTTCGTGAACGTCGGGCAGTTGCAGCCGGACGCGACGATCTCGAACGTGCGTATCTACGAATTCGATTCGAAGTTCCGTCTGTCGAACGTGCGCATTGCGAAGTCGGGCAAGTATCAGCCGCCCGGCCACTGGCTGTTGACGGACGTCACGGATACGCAGCTGATCGACGTCGCGCAGGACGCCAGCAAACCCGCTGATGCGTTGAACCCGGTGTATCGCGCGAAGCAGGTGACGTTGCCTGAATACTCGCTGCGCTCGGAATTGACGCCGCAGATTTTGTCGGTGCTGCTGGTCGCGCCGGAACGGATGTCGATGTTCAATCTGTTCCGTTATATCCAGCACTTGACCGAGAACCATCAGGACACGCAACGGTATGAGATCGCGCTGTGGCGCAAGGTGCTGTATCCGTTCGCGGTGTTCGTGATGCTGGTGCTGTCGCTGCCGTTTGCTTACCTGCACACGCGCGCGGGCGTGGTTGGGGTGAAGGTGTTCGGCGGGATCATGCTGGGGATGAGCTTTCAGCTGTTCAATACGCTGTTCTCGCACATCGGGAATCTGAATACGTGGCCAGCGCCGTTGACGGCGGCGACGCCGGGGTTGATCTATCTCGTGCTCGGGTTAGTCGGCCTAAAATGGGTTGACCGGCATTAGGCTTTTCTTCCTCGCGGGGCGATCGGACGATGGGTGCTCATGGAATTGTGCTGTTCGCGCATGGGGCGAGGGACGCCCGCTGGGCTGAGCCTTTTGAGCGGCTATCTGCACGTTTGCGGGAATTGCGCGGCCCGTCGGCGGGGCCCGTTTCGCTCGCGTTTCTCGAACTGATGACGCCGGATCTGCCGGGTGCTGTGGCTGCTCAGGTCGCAGCAGGGGTTTCTGTTATTACCGTTGTGCCGGTTTTTTTTGGGCAAGGTGGGCATGTTCGGCGAGATCTGCCGGTGATTCTGGATCAGTGCCGCAGCGCGAATCCTTCCGTTGAGATTCGGTGTGCTACTGCTGTTGGCGAGGACGCCGAAGTCATTGAGGCGATTGCTGGGTATTGCCTGCGGCAGGCTTTGGTTTGAGGTTGGTTTTTGGTTGTCTGCGACGCTGGTTGGTGGTTTTGTTTTTTCGCTGGCATCCGCGCTATGCCTTCGTGCTTCAAGCGTCGCCCCTGTGCGGGGCGGCACCTACTTTTCTTTGCCGCCGCAAAGAAAAGTAGGCAAAAGAAAGCGGCTAACACCGCCAACCCTTCTTCCTGCCTGAGGGCCCCCAACCGGTCCCTCGCTTCACACGGCAACCACGTGACTCATGTTCGTTGCCAACGCTCTTAATTGACGCCTCACCCGCTTCACGCACCCGCAATGCGGCACGCCGTGCCAGATATTCCAACGCCGCCCAGGTGGCAAACTGTGTGTAGGCCCTTGTGCTCCACACGCCTCACTGCGGACCGACAGCGCACGCATGCCACGTTGTAAGAGCGCTACCCTATACGACGCGACAACCTACACACAGTTTGCCACCTGGGCGGCACATACCATTCGCTGCCTCTAGCCCGTGCACGGGTATTTGAAGCGGGTGAGGCGCTCATTTATAGCGTTGGCAACACACGCAAACAAAGACGCCGCCGTGTGAAGCGTGGGACCGGTTGGGGTCCCTCAGGCAAACACAAAGGCTGGCGGTGTTAGCCGCTTTCTTTTGCCTACTTTTCTTTGCGGCGGCAAAGAAAAGTAGGTGCCGCCCCGCACAGGGGCAACGCTTGAAGCACGAAGGCACAACGCGGATGCCAGCGAAAAGTCAAAAAAACCGAACCGCTTGCGCAGCAACCACCGTAACGCGGATGCCAGCAAAAACATAAGCAAACCACCCAAAGCGTCGCAGACAAAAAACTTCACTTCATAGCGTCGAACACGATCCCCGCAGCTTCGGCAACAACCTCATCACGCGGCAGCGTCTGTTTAGGCGTCACGCCAGTGAAATAGACAGCGATAACAAAGGGCGCCGCCGAAGGCGGATACACAACAGCCACATCGTTAGCCGTACCGTAATCCCCGCTCCCGGTCTTATCGGCGACCAGCCATCCAGAACCCGGCAAGGCAGCCCGAATACGCGCTGCACCCGTCGCATTCCCAAGCATCCATGCCTTCAATTGCTCCCGCTGCTGCGGCCCGAGCACATCATCGGCGAGCAGAAGCTTCTGCACATCGAGCATCATCGCTCGCGGCGTCGTGGTATCCCGCATATCGCCCGGCACGGACGCATTAACCTCGGGCTCCCCGCGCAACAAATCAAACCACTCATCCCCAATCGATAGCGCGAACTGGTTCAACACTTCCGGCCCGCCGACAGCCGTCAGCAACAGATTAGCCGCCGTGTTATCGCTGTGCTGCAGCGCCGCGGCACTCAGTTCACCGATCGTCATGCCCTCGCCCGCGCGCCGCTTCGTAACAGGCGAGTTCGCGACGAGATCGGCGTCACCGTATCGAACACGCTCGTCGAGCAGACTACGTTCGGCCATGCCGCGCTTCAAAACCAGCGCAACGACAAGCAACTTGAACGTGCTGCACATCGGAAACCGCTCCGACTCGCGATAGCCGACATACGACCCATCCGCCGTATTGAGCGCGGCGACACCAAGGCGCCCACCGCTCGACGCTTCCAGTTTTTCGAACCGCTCGCGCGCGGCGAGATTGACCGAGACAGACGAAGCCGGCTGCGCACGCGCGCCGATCACGGGACCGGCCGCAAGCGCAATCAGTAAAGAACGACGCAAAGAAGAAAAAGGCATGAGTCCAGTTTGAATGCAAAGCGAAAGGAAATCTTAACGCAACGCACGTGCCTGGCTCGATGGCGCGCGGAAAAGACAATCGGCCGCATTCACTCTCGCGAATGCGGCCGATCAATAGAAAACAGCAGCAATGGAACCTTAAGCGACTCGCAACTCAGGCTGACCTTGCTCCACAGCCGACTCAGGCTCGCTGTGCGCGACCCGCTCGGCAAACGCGTCGCCAATCATCAGCAGCGAAGGCTGCGACGCGTCGAGCCACAATTGCGCATCGCCAGCGGCAAGTCCATCGAGCGTCAGCGTCAACATGCGCTCGCGCGGCGTCGAACATGCTTCGACAATCGCGACAGGCGTCGAGCCCGGACGGCCCGCGTCGACCAGTTGCTGCGCGATCTCGGGTGCGCTGTCGCGGCCCATGTAGAAAACCAGCGAATCCGCGTTGACCTGCTCGCGAATCTCGGCGGAATCCGGCGCGCGGCTGTGCGTCGCGAGCGCCACACTGCGCGACACGCCACGCAGCGTCAGCGAACGTCGCAGCGATGCCGCGCTCGCCAAGGCCGCCGTAATGCCCGGCACGACTTCATATTCGATGCCTGCCGCTTCGAGCGCGCGCATCTCTTCATCGGCGCGGCCGAACAGCATCGGATCGCCGCCCTTCAACCGCACGACGACGCCATGCTCGCGCGCGGCATCGACGATCTGCTTGTTGATGAAGTGCTGCGCCGTCGAGCGCTGCCCGCAACGCTTGCCCACCGCGATCTTGCGCGCGTGCGGCGCGTAGTCGAGCATCGTCGGCTCGACCAGCGCATCGTGCAGCACGACATCGGCGAGTCCCAGCAGCCGCGCGCCGCGAACCGTGATCAGGTCCGCAGCACCTGGCCCCGCGCCGATCAGATACACCTTGCCCATTTGCTTGCGCTCCGTCCGCTTCAAGACGTCAGGCGGACACAGAACGGATCATGCCGGCCGCGACCGTATGATGCGTCGCTTCGTCGATCAGCACGAAAGCGCCCGTGCCCGGATGCGTGTCGTACTCGTCGGCGACGATCGGCTTTTGCAGCGTCAGCGACACGCGGCCGATATCGTTCATCGCCAGTTCATGACGGTCCGTCGCATGCGACAGCGTGTGCACGTCGAGCACCTGCTGGATGCCGCCGATGCGCGCGAACACCGTGCTCGTGGTCTGCTTCAGCAGATACTTGCGGGCCGTCGACAGCGGCGTTTCGTCGAACCAGCACAGGTCCGCTTCGAGCTTCTTCGCCGGTTGCACGACACCCGTTGCCAGCACGAACGTATCGCCGCGCGACACATCGACGTCTTCCGCGAGGCGAATCGTCACCGTCTGGCCCGCGAATGCGCGATCCACTTGCGCCGTGCCACCCGGCACGGGCGCGATGATTTCAGCGACAGTCGCCTGACGGTTCGCCGGCAACACGACGATCGAATCGCCGAGCTTCACTTCGCCCGATTCGACGCGGCCCATGTAGCCGCGGAAATCGTCGGCCTGGCTGCCGTCCTGACGCGCCACCCATTGCACCGGGAAACGCAGTCCCTGATGCGTCGGCAATTCGACGGGCAGCGCTTCGAGCAAGTCGAGCAGCGGCTCGCCCGCATACCACGGCATGCGCTCGCTCGCCGTCACGATGTTGTCGCCCTTCAGTGCCGACACGGGCACGAAGCGCACATCGGCGAGGCCGAGTTGACGCGCCAGCGTGACATACGCGTCGCGGATCTCGTTGAAGCGCGCTTCGCTGTAGTCGACGAGGTCCATCTTGTTGATCGCGACGATCGCATGCTGCAGGCCGAGCAGCTTGACGATCGCGCTGTGGCGCTTGGTCTGCGGCAGCAGTTGCGCGACGCCGTCCTCGAACGTGACGCGCGTCGCGTCGACGAGAATGATCGCGGCGTGCGCCGTCGATGCGCCCGTGACCATGTTGCGCGTGTACTGCTCGTGGCCCGGCGTGTCGGCGATGATGAACTTGCGTTTCGCCGTCGCGAAGTAGCGGTACGCGACGTCGATCGTGATGCCCTGCTCGCGCTCGGCTTCGAGGCCGTCCGTCAGCAGCGACAGATCAATTTCGTCGCCGACCGTGCGCTTGTTCTTCGCGCGCGACAGCGCCGACAGCTGATCCGACAATACGGCCTTGCTGTCGTACAGCAGGCGGCCGATCAACGTGCTCTTGCCGTCGTCGACGCTGCCAGCCGTGATGAAACGAAGCACGCCGAGGTCTTCAGGTTGATGAATGCTCATAATCGTCTTGCCCCGTGTGCCTTAGAAATAACCTTGTTTCTTGCGCGTTTCCATCGCCGCTTCCGACGTCTGGTCGTCCATGCGCGTCGCGCCGCGTTCCGTGATTTCCGTCACGGCCGTTTCGGCGATGATCTTTTCCAGATCGTCCGCATCGCTTTCAACGGGGCACGTGCAGCTGATGTCGCCCACGGTACGGAAACGCACCACCGCCTCTTCGCTCGACTCGCCTTCGCGGATCGGCGTGATCGGCGTCACGGGCACGAGCAGGCCATTGCGGCGCACGATCTCGCGCTTGTGCGCGTAATAGATGGACGGCAGTTCGAGGTTCTCGCGGGCGATGTATTGCCACACGTCGAGTTCCGTCCAGTTCGAGATCGGGAACACGCGCAGATGCTCGCCTTGATGCAGACGCGCGTTATACAGGCTCCACAGTTCCGGGCGCTGAGCCTTCGGATCCCACTGGCCGAACTCGTCGCGGAACGAGAAGATGCGCTCTTTCGCACGCGCCTTTTCTTCATCGCGGCGCGCGCCGCCAATCATCGCCGTGTAGCCGTATTGTTCGATCGTTTCCAGCAGCGTGACGGCTTGCGCGGCATTGCGCGAATCCGTCTCGCGGCGAAGACGCACGGTGCCCTTCTTGATCGAATCTTCAACGTGGCCCACCACGAGTTCCGCGCCGATTTCCTTCGCGCGGCGATCGCGGAAGTCGATCACTTCGTCGTAGTTGTGACCCGTGTCGATATGCACGAGCGGGAACGGCAGCTGCGTCTTGCGGTTCGCGCCGAGGCCGAACGCCTTCAACGCGAGCGCCAGCACGACGACGGAATCCTTGCCGCCCGAGAACAGCAGCGCGGGCTTGCTGCATTCGGCAACGAGTTCGCGCAGGATGTGAATCGACTCTGCCTCGAGCCAGTCGAGATGGTCCATCCGGTTCGCCGTGACGTTCAGCGGGTTGACAGTGGAATCGAGCGTCGTGCTCATGTTCAGGTCCTTCGTTGGTTCGTGTCGCATGATCGGGTTCTCTCCAGATGTGTGCGACACGAGAAGATTCAATCGAAAATCTGTTTCTGCGTTCGCGTGCGGCTCAGTGGAGCGGTGACGCGTTTTCTGTGATCACCGTGACGGGGATTGTCGTGATGTGCAGCCCGCATTCCTTCGTATCGCGCGACTCCCACCACCAGCGCCCTGCCCGGCTGTCTTCACCGGGGCGCACGGCGCGCGTACACGGCTCGCAGCCGATGCTCGGATAGCCGCGCGCATGCAGCGGATTCACGGGCACGTCGAACGCCTTCAGGTAAGCCCATACATCGGCTTCCGTCCAGTCGGCGAGCGGGTTGTACTTGCCGATATTGCGAGCGTGATCCTGCTCTTCCTCGTGCAGTTCCGCGCGCGTCACCGACTGCTCGCGACGCTGGCCCGTCACCCACGCGCCGACTTCGGACAACGCACGGTTCAGCGGCTCGACCTTGCGGATCTCGCAGCAGCGCTTGCGCAGATCGATGCTTTCGTAGAACGCATTCAGGCCATGCTGCGCGACGTATTCATCAACGGCATCCGCCAGCGGATGAAACTGCTCGATCTCGTAGCCATAGCGCTCGCGCACGCGGTCGATCATGCCGAGCGTTTCCGCATGCAGACGGCCTGTGTTCAGCGAAAAAATGCCGATCTTCACGCCGCGCGACAGAATGGCGTGCGTCAGCAGCATGTCTTCCGCCGCGAGGCTGCTCGCGAGCTTGACCTTGTCGTGACGCTGCGCGATCGAATCGAGCAGCACGTCCAGACGTTCGATCTTCGCTTGCAGTTCAGCCGTGATGCCCGTTGCGCTCGTCATACCGACGCCTTCTGCGCGGCAGCGGCCGCTTCGCGATGGCGAAAGAGTGGCGAAGGATCGTCGAACGCACCTTGATACTGGACAGTGAATTCGGTGAACGCCTTCAACGCGTCGTGGATGTCCTTGTCTTCACGCAGCGCGTACGCGTTAAAGCCGCAACGTTCGTAGAAGCGAATCTGGTCGCGCAGCACGTCGCCGATCGCGCGAATCTCGCCCTTGTAGCCATAGCGCTCGCGCAACAGACGCGCCGTGCTGTAGCCGCGGCCATCGCGGAACACCGGGAAATCCACGGCGATCAGCGCGATCTTGTCGAAGTCCGCGACGATATCGGCGGGTTCGCTGTCCGGCGCGAGCCACACGCCGATTTCCTGCGCGCTGCGCGAGGCCGTCAGTTCGTCGCGCGACGCCTGCCACAACGCGAACGGGACGATCACTTTGCCAGCCGGCAACGCGCCGACTGCGGGCAACGTGCCGTCTTCGGCTGCGCGGACTACCGTGAAGTCGTCGTTGACGATTGCGCGGTCCTTGATAATCGATGCCATCTGCTAATCCTTGTTCCCGTTACGCGTGAGCCGGCTGACGCGATGCGTACACGCGTTCCTTGAACGGCGCGAGTCCGATGCGGTTGTACGTGTCGATGAAGCGTTCGCCGTCAATACGGTTTTCGACGAACGTATCGATCACCTTCGACACCACGTCCGGCATTTCTTCCGCCGAGAACGACGGGCCGATCACGCGGGCGAGCTTCGCGCCGTCATGACCCGTGCCCTGCTCGCCACCGAGCGACACCTGGTACCACTCGGAGCCGTCCTTGTCGACGCCCAGCACGCCGATGTTGCCGACGTGGTGGTGACCGCACGAGTTCATGCAGCCCGAGATATTCAGCGACAGGTCGCCGAGGTCATAGACGAAGTCCATGTCGTCGAAGCGTTGCTGGATGGCCTGCGCAATGGGGATCGACTTCGCATTCGCGAGCGAGCAGAAATCGCCGCCCGGGCACGCGATGATGTCGGTCAGCAGACCGATATTCGCCATCGCGAAGCCTTGCGCCTTGGCCTTTTCCCACAGCGCGTACAGATCGCGCTTCTTCACGTTGGCGAGAATCAGGTTCTGTTCGTGCGATACGCGGATTTCGCCGAGCGAATACTCGTCGGCCCAGTCGGCGACGGCGTTCATCTGCGTGTCCGTCGCGTCGCCGGGCGCGATGTCGCGCGGCTTGAGCGAGATCGTCACCGACGAATATCCCGACACGCGATGCGGGCGCACATTGCGCTCGACCCAGCGCGCGAACTGCTTGCTTTCGAGCAGATGGTTCTCGAACGAAGCGTCCGTATCCGGCAGCTTTTCATAAACAGGCGGCTCGAAGTATTGCGACACGCGCGCGACTTCGGCTTCCGTCAGCGTCGACGGGCCGTCCTTCAGGTGTTGCCATTCTTCGTCGACCTGCTGCGCGAACTTCGCGGGCGACAGCGCCTTCACGAGAATCTTGATACGCGCCTTATACAGGTTGTCGCGGCGGCCGTAGCGGTTGTACACGCGCAGCACAGCTTCGCAGTACGTCAGCAGATGCTGCCACGGCAAGTCTTCCTTGATGATCGCGCCGATGATCGGGGTGCGGCCCAGACCGCCACCCGCGAGGATGCTGGCAACCACTTCACCCGCGTCGTTCTTCTTCAGATAGACGCCCAGGTCGTGGATCTGCACCGCTGCGCGGTCTTCCTTCGTACCCGACACGGCAATCTTGAACTTGCGGGGCAGCCACGCGAATTCGGGGTGGAACGTCGACCATTGGCGCATGATTTCCGCCCACGGACGCGGATCGACGATTTCGTCGGGCGCGACGCCCGCGAACTGATCGGCCGTGATGTTGCGGATGCAGTTGCCCGACGTCTGGATGCCGTGCATCTGGACGGACGCGAGCTTGCGCAGGATTTCAGGCGTTTCTTCGAGCTGGATCCAGTTGTACTGGATGTTCGAGCGCGTCGAGAAATGGCCGTAGCCGCGATCGTGCTCGCGTGCGATCGTCGCAAGCATGCGCAACTGGTCGCTGCGCAGGTTGCCGTACGGAATCGCGATGCGGTGCATGTACGCGTGGCGCTGCATGTACAGGCCGTTTTGCAGGCGCAGCGGACGGAACTCTTCTTCGCTCAATTCGCCCGACAGACGGCGGCGAACCTGGTCGGCATACTGCGCGACGCGTTCGTCGACGATGGTCTGGTCGTACTGATCGTATTGGTACATTCGGGGACCCCAGGGTTTTGTTCGTCACACGACGCGGCGTTCCGGTTACGCCGCGCTTCGGATTTGTCATCATCAGTCTGCTTTGAGCGAGACGGCGACCAGCCGTTTAGACGCATCGCTCATTTGCTAATGACAAAAACAGATATCCATATTGGAAAAACTGGACAAATCGTAATAAACTCGCCTTATATTTCAAACGACTAAAAAATTCTTTTGATATGCGGCGAGGTTATATATGAACCTGCATCAGTTCCGCTTCGTGCGTGAGGCCGTCCGCCAGAATTTCAACCTGACGGAAGCTGCCAAGGCACTGTTTACAAGCCAGCCGGGCGTCTCGAAGGCGATCATCGAGCTGGAGGACGAGCTGGGCGTCGAAATCTTCACCCGGCACGGCAAGCGCGTGCGCTCGCTGACGGAACCGGGCCGGATCATTCTGGCGTCCGTCGAGCGGATTCTTCAGGAGGTTGAAAGCCTGAAACGAGTCGGTAAAGATTACGCGGCGCAGGACCAAGGCAATCTCGTGATTGCCGCGACGCACACCCAGGCGCGCTACTCGCTGCCCGCCGCCATCGCCGAGTTCAAGAAGCGGTTTCCGAAGGTGCACCTTTCAATTCTGCAAGGCAGCCCGACCCAGGTCGCGGAACTGGTTTTGCACGATCAGGCGGACGTGGCGATCGCAACCGAGGCGATCTCGACCTATAAGGAACTGGTGTCGCTGCCCTGCTTCACCTGGCACCACCTCGCGGTGATGCCCGCCGACCATCCGCTGCTGGATCGCAAGCAGTTGTCGCTGGACGACCTCACGCAGTATCCGCTGATTACGTACGATAACGCGTTCGCCGGCCGCACCAAGATCAACGAAGCGTTCCGCCTGCGCGGCCTGCATCCCGACATCGTCCTCGAAGCGATCGACGCGGACGTGATCAAGACCTACGTCGAGCTGGGGCTGGGCGTCGGCATCATGGCCGACATCGCGTTCAACGCCGAACGCGACCGGCATCTGCGCGCGATGCCCGTCGGGCATCTGTTCGGCAGCAATGTGACGCGCGTTGCGCTCAAGCAGGGCGCGTATCTGCGCAGCTATGTGTATACGCTCGTCGAGCTGCTGTCGCCGAACATGAACCGCAAGCTGATCGAGCAGGCGCTCAAGGGCGATCACGAAACGTACGAGCTTTGAGGTTTTTGACCCGCTATAACTGATCCGCTATAACAGCGGCCACGCTATCTGGTAGGAGATCTTTCGCATGTCGTCGCACAAGAACAAATTCAAACGCACCCTGATGCGTGCCGCCGCGATCGGCGCGCTGTTCGTCGCCGCCACCGCGCACGCGGACATCAAGGTCGGCATCGACCTGTCGAGCACGGGGCCTGCCGCCACGATCGGCATCACCAGCAAGAACGCGATGCTGATGTGGCCGAAGACGATTGCCGGTCAGAACGCGCAGTACATCATCCTCGACGACGGCTCCGATCCGGGCAATGCCGTGCGCAACATCCGCAAGCTGATCAACGAGGATCACGTCGATGTGATCGTCGGCCCCAACATCACGCCCGCCGCGATGGCCGCGCTCGATCCCGTCGCCGAGAGCCAGACGCCGATGATTACGCTGATCGGCTCGGCGAGCGTCGTCGAGCCGCAGGAAGGCAAGAAGGTCTGGGCGTTCAAGATGGCGCAGACGGACAGCGCGATGGCCGATGTGATGACACGCTACATGGCGAATCACAACATCAAGACGGTCGGCTTCATCGGTTTCGCCGACAGCTACGGCGACAGCTGGCTCAACGAGTTCACGAAGTTCGCGACGCTGCGCCACATCCAGGTGGTCGCGACTGAGCGCTTCAACCGCACCGACGCGAGCGTCACGGGCCAGGTGCTGAAGCTGATCGCCGCCAAGCCGGATGCCGTGTTGATCGCGGGTGCGGGCACGCCGACGGTGCTGCCGCAGCGCACGCTCGTCGAGCGCGGCTACAAGGGCGCGATCTATCAGACGCACGGCATCGCGACACCGGAGTTCATCAAGCTGGGCGGCAAGGATGTCGAGGGGACGCTGTTCCCGACGCAGCCGGTCGTCGTAGCGCGCACGCTGCCTGCCGATCATCCGGCGAAGAAGGCGGCACTTGCGTTCGTCAACGCGTATGAGGCGCAGTATGGGCCGAACACCGTGACGCAGTTCGCGGGCGATGCGGCGGGTGTGTATCCGCGTTTGCAGGATGCCGTCGCGCGCGCGTTGAAGACGGCGCAGCCGGGCACGCCGGAGTTTCGCGCGGCGCTGCGCACGGAGCTCGAGCACGCGCATGAGCTGGTGGTTCCGAACGGCGTCGTGAACACGAGCGCGAAGGATCACGTCGGGCTCGATCAGCGGGCCAGCGTGATGGGGATTATCAAGGATGGGAAGTTTACGTATTTGAGCCAGTGAACGCTTTGTGATCCTGCCTCGACGTAGCAGCGAACGGGGCGCGTGCCGCCCCGCCGCTGCAGCGCGATCTGCTACGACAAAAAACTAATCGCCTCATCGATCACGCTGCGCCAGTCGCCCATCAGCGTCTGACGCAGCGGCTTCAGATTCGCCATCCACGGCGACGTATCGCCTTCCACGCCCCAGCGCCATTCGCTTGCAACATTGAGCGGCACGATGGTCAGCTTGCCGAGCATCGCGCTCAGATTCGCGACGCCCGAATCGACGGCAATGACGGCATCCAGTTGCTCGATGCACGCAGCCGTCTCCGCAAACGATTTGATCCCCGGCCCGTACACGCTGATATTGCCCGACGGCATGCCAGCGAACTGCTGCACGGAAGGATGGTGCAGGCTCACGAAATGCCGCTTCGCTGCGACGGACGGATGCATCACCAGGTGATCGACTTCCGTCAACGGCAAGCTGCGGCGGATCGCCGAGCAGCGCATCACAGCGCCAACCTCATGCGCGTGGCGCTGGTTGCAGTCCCAGAAAATACCGACCAGCGATTTGCCCGGCTGCGCCGCGCGCAACTCACGCGCCCATGCGGCGGCGGCCTCGCGCTCCGCTTCGGGCGCACGCAGATAGGCGGGGAAAAACGGCGACGGCAGCGGCACTTGTTGCGCGGCGAGCAGCGGCAAATGCAGCAACGTCGCGTGCAGATCGGGCGCGAATTCGCAAACTTGACTGGCTAACTCTTCAGGCAACGCCTCGTGCTGACGCAACGGACGCGCCGCGCTCACCACGCGACAATCCGGCAGCGACGCCTGCAATAGCGGATACAACTGCGCATCGCACGTGATCATCATCTCCGCGCCTGCTGCCTGCCATTGCGATACGTTGGCAAAGAACAGGAACTGATCGCCAAAACCCATCTGATGCGTAATCAGCACACGCTTGCCGCGCAGGTCTTGCTCGCCCGACCACGGCGCAATATCGGCCGGCTGGTAGTTGCCGCTGTCGCTGTCATTGCGCGCGAGCCACGGCTCGAAGCCCGCAGGGCGCGCGGTGCGCAATAACGCCTCGCCATACAGATGCTCGGCCTTGCGTGCAAACCAGTCGCCGCCCGCGGCGGCCGTGCGCCATGCGTCGTGCAGCATCGGAATGCCGCGCTCGACGTCGCCCGACATCACGAGACTCTGGCCGAGGCTCATCTTGTAGTACGCGGGCTGCCACGGCAGCGCGGCATAGTTGCGCCACGTAGCGACGGAATCGAAATGCCGTCCGAGCAGTGTCAACGCGTACGCGCGCCAGTTGACGAAATGGAGATCGCGCGGCTCGATCGCGAGCGCGCGTTCGGTATAGGTCAGCAGTTCGTCGTCACGCATGTCGTGCAGCAGCGCGACGCAGACAGCTCGCAGCTTTTCTGCATCGTCGGGCGCATGGGCAAGCGCATCGAGTGTTTCCTGGACTGAAGGCATGGCGGGCATTGTTTCGACGTTCTACGCAAATGGCGGGACATCTACCGGATCGCGGCGCTGCCGCAGACCGGCGCGCGAGTATACGTCGTAGAATCATGCAGCAATCTTAAAAACTCAAGCACTGCACGGCACCATCGAATCATGCGCACGACCCGAGCCATCCATGCCGTCGAACGGCTGAAGACCCGCAGTGGCAATCCGCGCTTCGCGGCGGTCAGCCTGTCGGGCGGACTGTTCTATCTCGTCGACAAATCGAGCGGCACGGACCAGAAGGTGTCCGATCCGCTGCCGCTCGATGATTTCGTCAAGTTCGTCGACGGTTTCGGGCCGCCGAAGCCACGCAAGGCAAGCAAGCTCGATCTTGCGTTCGAAGAGCAGATCAAACGCAGCAAGAGCTAGACACCTTCGCAACCGTCAGCCGTTCTTACGCGCGTGTAGGCAAGCTGGTCGTTGCTTGTGAAAACCGCATCGATGAAACGCAGCCCGGCCACGCCGTCCTCGACGGTCGTTAGCAAACGGCTTTCGGACGGCGGAGGCAAACCCGCGTCGATCGCTTCTATCTGCAACGCCGCATCCTTGTAGAGCTGCGCGAACGCTTCGAGATAACCCTCGGGATGACCTGCCGGCACGCGCGTCGCGTGCCGCGCCACGTCGCTGTCGACGCGCCCGCGCGTGAGCCTTTGCGTCGCGCCACCCAACGGCGTGAACAGCAGTTCGTTCGGGTTCTCCTGATCGAACGCGATGCCCGCCTTCGTACCATAGACGCGCAGACGCAGCGCGTTTTCCGCGCCGCTCGCCACCTGGCTCGCCCACAGCATGCCGCGTGCGCCTTTGTCGTAGCGCAGCATCGCCTGAATATGGTCGTCGACCTGACGCCCTTCGACGAACGTATGCAGTTCGGCGGCGATCTCGATGGGCAGCATGCCCGTCACAAACGCCGCGAGGTGATACGCGTGCGTGCCGATATCGCCCAGACAACCGGCGCGCCCTGCCTGCTTCGGATCGGTGCGCCACACCGCCTGGCGGTTCTCGCCCGTCAGTTCGATCGGCTTCGCGAGCCAGTCCTGCGCGTACTCGACCTGCAGGACGCGCACCTCGCCCAACTCACCCGCTTCGACCAGCTCACGCGCATGACGCACCATCGGATAACCCGAATAGGTGTGCGTCAGCGCAAAGAGCCGGTTCTTGTCGCGCGCGAGCTTCGCGAGCGCTTCGCCTTCTTCGAGCGTCATCGCGAGCGGCTTGTCGCAGATCACGTGGATGCCGGCTTCGAGAAACACCGTCGCGACGGGCGCATGCAGATGGTTCGGCGTGACGATCGACACGGCGTCGATGCCGTCGTCGCGCGCGGCTTCAGCGCGCGCCATCTCGTCCCAGCTCGCGTAGCTGCGCGCGACGCCAAGTTCGTCGGCGCTTGCCTGCGCGCGCTGCGGGTCGGACGAGAGTGCCGCCGCGACGAGTTCGAAGCGATCGTCGATGCGCGCCGCGATCCGATGCACCGCACCGATAAACGCGCCCTGCCCGCCGCCGACCATGCCCAGCCTGAGTCTTCGTGTCATCGATCTGCTCCTGTTCGACAGTCAGCGTCAAAGGCCGAGCACGCGTTTCAGTTGCGCGTCGTCCGCGCCGCTGCCCGCGAAGTCGTCGAATGCATGGTCGGCCACGCGAATGATGTGCCGCTTGATGAACTCGGCGCCTTCGCGCGCGCCGTCTTCGGGATGCTTCAACGCGCACTCCCATTCGAGCACGGCCCAGCCCGGAAAATCGTATTGCGCCATCTTCGAGAAGATCGCGCCGAAGTCGATCTGCCCGTCGCCCAACGAGCGGAAGCGCCCCGCGCGCTCGACCCAGCCGCTATAGCCACCATAGACGCCTTGCCGCCCATTCGGACGAAACTCGGCGTCCTTCACGTGAAAGGCCTTGATGCGCTCGTGATAGATATCGATGAACGCGAGGTAGTCGAGTTGCTGCAAGACGTAGTGACTCGGATCGAACAGTATGTTTGCGCGCCGGTGGTCCTTCACGGCCGCGAGAAAACGTTCGAACGTCACACCGTCGTGCAGATCTTCGCCCGGATGCAATTCGTAACAGACATCGACGCCCGCTTCGTCGAACGCATCGAGAATTGGCGTCCAGCGGCGCGCGAGTTCGTCGAAGGCCGCTTCGACGAGACCGGCGGGACGCTGCGGCCACGGATAGATATACGGCCACGCGAGCGCGCCTGAAAACGACACATGCGTGTTCAGCCCGAGACGCTGCGATGCCTTCGCGGCCCACTTCATCTGCTGCACGGCCCATTCGGTGCGCGCCGCGGGCTTGCCGCGCACGTGCGGCGCGGCGAAGCCGTCGAACAGCACGTCATACGCCGGATGCACGGCGACGAGTTGCCCTTGCAGATGCGTCGACAGCTCGGTGATGGCGACGCCCGCATCGGTGACGACGCCGAGCAGATCGTCGCAATAGTCCTGGCTCGACGCCGCCTGTTCGAGGTCGACGAGGCGCGGATCGGCGGGCACCTGAATGCCTTTGAAGCCGAGACTCGCGGCCCATTGCGCGAGGTGCGCGAGGTTGTCGAACGGCACCTTGTCGCCCATGAACTGCGCGAGAAAGATCGCTGGCCCTTTGATCGTTTTCATCGTGCTGCTCCCGATGGATATCTGCGTCGAACCGGCGCTGCGTTGCGAGTGTCTTTGCGACGATCACGCGAAAGGCAGCGCCGGGCTAAAGCACGTTTGCGATCAGAACGGCGAATCCGGGAAGTAGAATTCCTTCGCGTTCTCCTTCGTGATCAGCACGGAAGGAATGATCGTCGTGGCGGGCAGCTTGTCGCCTTTGAGGCGAGCTTCCGCCGTGAGCTTGATTGCGTCGTAGATGAACTTTGGCGAGTACGACACATCGGCCTTGATGAGCGGCGCGCCGTCCATCACGTTCTTCACCATGCCTTTCGAGCCCGCGCCGCCGAACACGATCTTGATGTCGGAGCGCTTGGCCTGATCGATTGCCTTGATTACGCCGACGGCCATGTCGTCGTCGGCGGCCCAGACGGCGTCGATGTGCTTGAAGCGCGTCAGGTAGTCCTGCATGACCTTGAATGCGTCGTCGCGGTTCCAGTTTGCGTATTTTGCGTCGAGGATCTTGATGTTCGGATAGGCCTTCAGGACGCCTGTGAAGGCTGTCCAGCGTTCGTTGTCGAGCGTTGTGGGAATGCCGCGTAGCGCGACGATGTCGCCTTTGCCGTCGAGTGCTTTCGCCAGATATTCGGCGGGGATCTTGCCGAAGGCGGTGTTGTCGCCGGCGACGTAGGCGTCTTGCGCGCTAGTGTCGGTCAGGCCTCGGTCGACCACTGTTACGTAGACGCCTTTCTTTTTCACCTGTGCTACGGGTTGGGTGAGGGATGCTGATTCGTACGGGAAGATTACTAGCGCGTTTATTTTGTTGACCGTCACCAGGTCTTGTAGCTGGTTCGCCTGTTCCGGCGCGTTGGCTGCGGTTTTGACGATCACTTTTAGGTCGGGGTGGGCTTTTTCCAGATCGGTTTTTGCCTTGTTCGCCCACCAGACGATGCCGCCTGTGAAGCCGTGATCGGCGGTGGGGATGGCTACGCCAAGTATGACCTTTTCGTCGGCGTGGGCGGCGCCTGTGCCCAGGCCCATTATGCTCAGCGCCAGCATCCCGGCGCCAACCGCTCGAATCATCTGCTTCATGGCTATGTCTCCTGACTGGATGGTTTGGTTCTTTCGGTGTTGAAACGCTGTTGCAACTACTGGTTTGGTTTGGTTTGGTTTGGTTTTGCGCTGGCATCCGCGCTATGCCTTCGTGCTTCGTGCGCTGCCTCTGTACGTTTGCCTTTTCGCTGGCATCCGCGTTATGACGTACCCCTTCAAGCGTCGCCCCTGTGCGGGGCGGCACCTACTTTTCTTTGCCGCCGCAAAGAAAAGTAGGCAAAAGAAAGCGGCTAACACCGCTAATTTTTGTTCCTGCCTGAGGGCCCTCAAAGGGTCCCTTACTTCACGCGGCAACTTCTCGATTCACGTTCGTTGCCAGCGCTCTTGCGGTGCTCATCACCCGCTTCACGCACCCGCATTACTGCATGCCGTGCCAGTCACTCCACCGCCGCCCAGGTGGCAAACTGTGTGTAGACCGCTTGTGCTCCACACACCTCACTCCGGACCGATAGCGCACGCGTTCGACCATGTAAGAACGCCACGCTATACGACGCGACAACCTACACACAGTTTGCCACCTGGGCGGCACATACCATTCGCTGCCACTAACACGTGTACGGGTGTGTGAAGTGGGTGAGGCGTTCATTCAAAGCGTTGGCAACTAACATGATTCACGTGTTTGCCGTGTGAAGCGTAAGAACCTTTGGGGGCCCTCAGGCAAACACTAGAACTGGCGGTGTGAGCCGCTTTCTTTTGCCTACTTTTCTTTGCGGCGGCAAAGAAAAGTAGGTGCCGCCCCGCACAGGGGCGACGCGTGAACGGCAAACACCATAACGCGGATGCCAGCGAAAGCGATAGCACACCACCCTGCCGCCGCAAAGGCAAAAACACCAATTCCATCACCTCCGCCCCCGCTGCAAAAACGCGACAACAATAATCACAATCCCCTGCACAGCAGCATTCAAGTACACGCTAATAATGCTAGTGAGGTTAAGAATATTGGCAATCACAGAAAGCAGAACCGCACCGATCACGGTACCCACGACCCGTCCTTCACCGCCCTTGAGCGCGGTCCCGCCAACCACAACAGCAGCAATCGCCTCCAGTTCCCACAAAAGCCCAGTAGTGGGCGTCGCCGACCCAAGCCTCGGCACATACAAAACCGTCGCCACCCCGACACAAACCCCAAGCAACACATAAGTAACAATCTTCACGGTATCAACGCGAATCGCGGCATATCGCGCGACCTGTTCATTGGAGCCAATCGCCTGCACATGCCGCCCAAACGCCGTGCGGTTAAGAATCAGCGCACCGCCCGCCGCGACGACGAGAAACACCCAGATCGGCACAGGCACCCCAAACAGACTCGCGTAATAAACAGGCCCATAGAGATCAGAAAGATTGTTATCGAGCGTCAAGGCACCGCCATCGGCAAGCCACGTCAACACCGCGCGAAAAATACCCAGCGACCCCAACGTGACGATGAAAGGCTCGATCCGCCCTTTCGTGATCAACAACCCATGCGCGCATCCAAACGCGCCACCAAGCACAAACGCACTCGCAATCCCGATCAGCACAATAGTCAGCGGCGCAAACGCATGCCCGCCCGGCGCAGCGGCAAGCGCATTCATCAACCAGATCATGCTGCCCGCGATCAACGCCGCCATCGACCCAACAGAAAGATCAATCCCACCCGAAATAATCACAAACGTCATGCCGACAGCAATAATCCCAATGAACGACGTGCGCGTCAGCACATTCATCATGTTGTCGACAGTCGCGAAATCGCGATTGAGCAGCGTCCCCGCAATGCACAGCAAGATCAGCCCCGCCAGCGGCCCAAGCCCATGCAATCGATGTGCAATCCGCATCGCGCGCCCAACCGGCGCGGTGTCAGTGTGTGCCGGTCGCATGTGCGATCAACTCCTCTTCGGTCAGATGGTCGAGGCCGAGTGTCGCCTGCAGGCGCCCCGCGCGCATCACGGCCACGCGATGGCACAGCCCGATCAGCTCGATCAGTTCGGATGAAATGACGACCACGGCGCGCCCTTCGGACGCAAGCCGGTGGATCAAAAAATAGATGTCGCGCTTCGCGCCAATATCGACGCCGCGCGTCGGCTCGTCGAGCACGATCACATCCGGATTCGGCTGCAGGAACTTGGCGAGCGCGAGCTTCTGCTGGTTGCCGCCCGACAGCATGCGCGCGCGGCTGCCCAGATCGCCCGTGCGGATGCCGAACTCGCGTACGGCTTTCGTGAGCGCGTCGCGTCCCGCCTTCAGATCGAGCAGCGGCTTCGCATAGCGTTCGAGCGTCATCAGCGTCAGGTTGTCCTGCAGGCTCAGGTTCACGTGCAGCCCCTTGCCCTTGCGGTCTTCGCTCAGATACGTGAGACCGCGCCGCATCGCGTCGCGCGGGCTGTGCAGGTCGGCCTTGCGTCCGGCGATTTCGATCGTGCCCGAGGTGCGCTCGCGCAAGCCGATGATCGCCTCGAACGCTTCCGTGCGTCCCGCGCCGACGAGCCCCGCAAAGCCGAACACTTCGCCCGCGCGCACGTCGAAGCTCAGATCCTCGACCCACTCGGGCACGCTGAGATGCTGCACGTGTAGCGCGATCGGCGCGTTCTGCGCAGGCGGCGTCTTGTCGGGGAACATGTCGGACAGTTCGCGCCCGACCATCAGGTTCGCCATCTGCTGACGCGCGAGCAGCGCCGTCTCGCTGCGCGCGACGAAGCGGCCGTCACGCATCACAATCACTTCGTCGGTGATGTGCTCGACTTCGTCGAGCTTGTGCGAGATGTAGACGATGGTCACGCCATCGGCCTTGAGCTTCGTCATCAGCGCGAACAGGCGCTCGGTCTCGGACGGCGTGAGCGTCGCCGTCGGTTCGTCCATGATGAGCAGCCGCGCGCGCCGCGACAGTGCCTTCGCAATCTCCACCATCTGCTTTTCCGCGACGATCAGTTCGCGCACCTTCGTGTCGGGATGCTTGTGCAGGCCGACCTGCTCCAGATAGCGCTTCGCTTCGCTACGCATCGCCGTGTCGTCGACGAACAGGCCCTTGCGCTTCTCGTGGCCGAGATACATGTTCTGCGCAATCGTCAGATGCTCGGCGAGATTGAACTCCTGGTGAATCAACACGATGCCGGCGGCTTCCGCGTCGCGCGAGCCGTCAAAGCGCTGCGCGTGGCCGTCGATCAGCACCGTGCCCTCTGTGGCCGTCTCGTAGCCCGCGAGGATTTTCATCAGCGTCGACTTGCCCGCGCCGTTCTCGCCGAGCAAACCGTAGATGCGCCCCGGCGCGAGATCGAAGCTCACGCCGTGCAGCACACGCACGGGACCGAAGTCTTTGCGGATATCGTCGAATCGGACGGCGAGACTCATCGCGGCTTCCCTCTCAAGCGCTCTTTCTGACCACGAGCCGGTGCGGCAGCAGCACGCCCGGCACGGTGTCGCGCGGATTCGCCAGCCGTTGCAGCAGCAGGCGCGCGGCTGTCTCGCCGAGTTCGCGCATCGGCTGCGCGATCGTCGTCAAGGGTGGATCGATCTGCGCGGCAAGCGAAATGTCGTCGAAGCCCACGACAGCGACATCGTCGGGCACGCGCTTGCCGACGCTGCGCAAGCCCGCGATCACGCCGATCGCCAACGTGTCCGACACGGCGAAGATGGCTGTCGGCACGTCGGCGTACGTCATCAGCAGCGCGGCCGCCGAGGCGCCCGCTTCGTAGTCGAGGCTGTTCACGTTCTGGCGCCAGCGTTCGTCGGGCGCGATGCCCGCGTCGCGCAATGCGTCCAGGTAGCCTTGCTGGCGCTGTTGCGCATACAGGTAGTGATCATCGGAATTGATCAGCGCGATGCGCCGGTGGCCGCGCGCCAGCAGATGGCGCACGGCGTCGCCCGCCGCGCGGTAGTTGTCGATGCCGACATACGGCACGCCCACGGACGAATCGAACTCGCAACACGCCACCCACGGCAGTGCGTTCGATTCCTCGGCAAGCGCCTGTTGCACGGTGGCCGGATCGAGGCAGATCGCGCCGTCCGCGCGTCGGCGGCGCAGCAGGTCGAAATAGCTGCGCTCGCGGCCCGCATCGGCGCCCGTGTCGCACAACAGCATGAAATAGCCGTGCTGGCGAGCCACGGAATCGATGCCGCGAATGACTTCCGCATAGAACGGGTTGCCGACGTCGGGGACCATCGTCAGCAGCAGGCGGCTTTCGGCCGTGCGCAGATTGCGCGCGAGTTCGTTCACGCGGTAGCCGCTCGTCGCGACGGCGGCGAGCACCTTGTCGCGCGTCGCGGGGCGCACGTTCGAATGCCCGTTCAGCACGCGCGACACCGTCGCCACGGACACACCCGCCTGCTCGGCGACGCCCGCAATCGACAGCCCTTCCGATGCGGCGCGTGCCGAGCCCCGCATATCGGGCTCGGCCGCGCCGGATGGCTGCGCTTGCGGGTCACGTTGCGACGGTTTGTCCACCGGTTCTCGCTCCGAGAATGTAATCGATTACATTTTTGGTCGACATGGGCGCGAAGCGCAAGTCTCATCTCGTAGGGACTTTCACCGAGGCGTGGCGCGCAAAGAAATCCGTCCGCCCGCGGTGAACCTGCCCGCAACAGGACGGCATCGGCGCGTGGTTTGGTACAATTTCGCAGTTAACCTGGATAGCACCAGGCAGTAACAAGCCCAGGCAACATCCAATGGGAGCAGTGGTCCCCCAATACATCCGCTGCCCGCGTCTCAACCACACCGCCGAATTGATCATGAACATCGAACAAGCGCGTTTCAACATGATTGAACAGCAAATCCGTCCGTGGGAAGTGCTCGACCAGGACGTGCTGAATCTGCTGTCGATCGTCAAGCGTGAGAACTTCGTGCCCGCCGCGTATCGCGAGCTGGCGTTCGTCGATTTCGAAATTCCGCTGCCTGCTGGCCAGCACATGCTCGCGCCGCGCATCGAGGCGCGCGTGCTGCAGGAACTGGCGTTGAAGAAGCATGAAACCGTGCTGGAGATCGGCGCGGGTTCGGGCTACATGGCAGCGCTGCTCGCGCATCGCGCGCAGCATGTGCTGACGGTCGACATCGAGCCGGAACTGGTCGAACTGGCCCGCGCGAACCTCGCGGCGAACGGCGTGCTGAACGCCGAAGTCGCGACGGGCGACGGCGCGCGCGGCTGGGGCGCAGCCGCCCCGTACGACGTGATCTGCGTGTCGGGCGGACTGCCCGTGCTGCCGCAGGAAATCCTCGAGCATCTGAAGGTAGGCGGCCGTCTTGCGGCGTTCGTCGGCACCGCGCCCGTCATGAAGGCGCAGATCATCACGCGCGTCGACGAGAAGCAATTCCGTATCGCCGACGTGTTCGAAACCTACGTCGAGCCGCTGCAGAACGCCGTGCACGCGCCGCGCTTCAAGTTCTAAGCACCACGCGAGACTGACGATGCAAAACCTGACTGCTTCCGCCCTCGCCGAATGGCTCGCTGATCAATCCCGCCCGGCGCCCGTGCTGCTCGACGTGCGCGAGCCGTGGGAAATCGAAACGGCGAAGATCGCCGGCAGCGTGTCGATTCCGATGCGCGAGATTCCCGCGCGCAGCGAAGAACTCGACGATGACGTGCAGATCGTCTGCATCTGCCATCACGGCGCGCGCAGCGCGCAGGTCGCGATGTTCCTCGAATCGCGCGGCCACAAGGACGTGTTTAATCTGTATGGCGGCATCGATGCCTGGTCGCGTCAGGTCGATCCTTCCGTGCCGACTTATTGAGCGTCTTTCGCTTCACGTTGCTGTATCCGACGCGCCGGTGATTCACCGGCGCGTTTTTGTTTGTGCGCTCGGTTTTGCTCTGCGGCATACCGCATCAGATGTTTCCTTCGTAAATTCAGAAATCTAAGACGCTGAATAGGATTATTACTACGGCATCCTGATTATCTATCGAACAACATAGCGTGTTTCCTTGCAAGGGCATGACACTATGAAATCGATCAGGATCGCGGCGGCGTTGGCATTGCTATCGCCCGTCGTCTGCCATGCGACGCTCGGCGCAGCGCCGTCGGCGGATGCGCATACGCCGCAGCCCGCGCTGCGCGCCGCCGCTGCCGGCGCGACGTCTTCGCCGTCTTATACCGTTCACGAATCCAAAACCGCCGACGGTGTCACGGTCCGCGAATATGCTTCGCCTGCGAACGTCGTCTTCGCAGTCACGTGGCAAGGACCGACACGTCCGGACATGCGGGCGCTGCTCGGCAGCTACTTCCCCAACTTTGTCAATGCAGGACAAAACCACGCGCGCGGCACAGGTCCGCTGATCGGGCGCGACGGAGAACTGCAGATCGAATCGGTCGGACATCAGGGCGCCTTCGCGGGCCGCGCCTACGTGCCGCGGCTCGTGCCTGCCACGATGAAGGTGGAGGATCTGCAATGAAGAAGCTCTTTTCGCATTGCGCTTCGAGTCGCCCGCTTCTCGTCGTGCTGCTCGCGGCCAGCGTCGCGCTGACCGCTTGCGGCGGCGGAGGCGGCGACGACAACGGCTCCGGCCAGCCCGTGACCAATAACGCGCCTGTCAAGCCTGGAGGGACGGCCGTGGCCCCTGCCGGTGCTAGTGCGCCCTCCGGTGCCAGCGTGCCTTCCGGTGCGAGCGCGGCTCAACCCGCGAGCCCGCCTGAGACAGCCAGTACGCCATCGGCGGCGAGCACACCTGCCGCCGTCACGCCGGCCAGCGAGACGGGCACATCCGGCAACAACGACACACCGCCCGCCCCTGCCGCAGATAACATCGTGCCCATCAACATCTTTAGCGGCTACACGGACTATCGGGTCGTGAATATGCCCTACGTCAGCGTGACGTTCTGCGTGCCGGGCAAGCAAGGCGCGTCTCAATGCGCGACCGTCGATCACATGCTGCTCGATACAGGATCGGTCGGCGTGCGCGTCATCGCGTCCGCGCTGGGCGCGGCGTTCGCCGGCAAGCTGCCGTCGCAGACGGGCGCCAGCAACGACACCACGAGCAAGGCGGCCATCGCGCAATGCGCGCTGTTCGCTTCTGGCTATACGTGGGGTTCGACGCGCGGCGCCGACGTCACGATCGGCAAAAAGACGGCGAGCGGCATTTCCGTCCAGGTGATCGGCGACAGCACGTACGCGGCATGGGTGCCTAACGACCGCACATCGCGTGGCCAAAGCATGAACACCGTCAAAGACCTGGGGGCGAACGGGATCGTCGGCATTGGGCATCTGGCGCATGACTATCCCGAGGCCGCGCAGTCCCCGCAGGTCGCGAATTACTACTACTGCCCGACGCCGTGGTCCTGCACGGCCGCGAGCGTGCCGCTCGACAGGCAGACAGCGAACCCCGTCCCCGCTTTCGCCACCGACAACAACGGCACGATCATCCGCCTGCCTGCGCTGCCGTTGATGGGTCAGGCGAGCGTCAAGGGTGAGCTGGTGTTCGGTATCGGCACCCGCGATAACAATGCGTTGCCCGCCAGGCCGACGATCCTCGTCGTGGGAGATCGCGGGGATTTCACGACCAGCTACAAGACGCGCGCGATGACGAGCGTTATCGATAGCGGCTCGAATGGCCTGTTCTTCCCGGATGCGTCGTTGCCTGTGCAGAACTACTGGTTCGCCCCTGCCGCCGTACAAAGCCTGAGCGCTACGGCCTTCTCCAATCCTGGCGACGTGCAATCGACGATTCCATTCTCGATTGCCAATGCGTCGACGCTGTTCGACCTGGGCTATGCCGCGCACGACAATCTCGGCGCTCCGATCAGCAGCATGTTCCTGTGGGGCTTGCCGTTCTTCTATAGGGGCGACGTCTACACGGCATTGAGCGGCATGCAGGCTGGCGCGCAGAAGGGGCCTTACGTGGCGTTCTAAACCGCGACAGGCTCTGCGAGAAGCGGACATAACAAAAACGGCGGACAGGTCATAAACCTGTCCGCCGTTTTTTCATACTCAGGCCACGCTCAATCAGCTTCCTTCGGCTACCGTGCGGAACAGATCACCGATCTGCGCTTCGTCCATGATGAGCGGCGGCGAGAACGCCAGCATATCGCCCGTTTAGCAAGCCCTTCTGGAAACACCGCACGAACACGTCATCAGCGCACGCGCCCAACGCGCCGTCGCGCCGTTTCAACTCCACCCCACCGACCAGCCCAATCAACTGTCTTTTCAACATAGCCAGCGCACGTCCGTGCACAACAGCGCAGCGGCGATGCACCGGCGTCGCGCCCACGACTCCGAGGAATTGCGGCTCACGCTCCGTTGCAGCGCGGCGCGCACCTGAACGAGGCGCACTCCCTTGTGGTGCACCGCTTTCGCGCCCAAAGCGCATAACGCCACACGACGCCGCACCGCCAGCGAACCGCATTGCAGCAAGCGAAGCGTCTATTGACGCGGCTCCCGCGCAGTTGGCATATGCCTTGCAGTATCCGGCCGGCAAGAGCCTGCACACATAACGCAAACAAGGATTGGACGCACGCCGTTCGTCCGCCACTCACCACCCATCTATGGCAAGGGGAAGCACATGAAACGTCGCAGTCTGCTGAAGCTCGGCTCCATGTCGGGCGCACTCGCGCTCGCGAGCAAGGTTCCTTTCGCGCATGCCCAGTCGGGCAGCGGCCCGATCAAGGTCGGCATCCTGCACTCCCTGTCGGGCACGATGGCGATCTCGGAGACGTCGCTGAAAGACACGGCGCTGATGACGATCGCCGAGATCAACGCGAGCGGCGGCGTGATGGGCCGCAAGCTGGAGCCCGTGGTCGTCGATCCCGCGTCGAACTGGCCGTTGTTCGCCGAGAAAGCCCGCCAGTTGCTGACGCAGGACAAGGTCGCCTGCGTGTTCGGCTGCTGGACGTCGGTGTCGCGCAAGTCTGTGCTGCCCGTGTTCGAGGAACTGAACGGCCTGCTCTTCTACCCGGTGCAGTACGAAGGCGAAGAGATGTCGCGCAACGTGTTCTACACGGGCGCGGCGCCCAACCAGCAGGCAATCCCCGCCACCGAATACCTGATGAGCGCGGAAGGCGGCGGCGCCAAGCGTTTCTTCCTGCTCGGGACCGACTATGTGTATCCGCGTACGACGAACAAGATCCTGCGGGCGTTCCTCAAATCCAAGGGCGTTCAGGAGACCGATATCCAGGAGGTCTACACGCCGTTCGGCCATAGCGACTATCAAACTATCGTCGCCAACATCAAGACCTTCTCGCAGGGTGGCAAGACGTGTGTGATCTCCACCGTCAACGGTGACTCGAACGTGCCGTTCTACAAGGAACTCGGCAACCAGGGGCTGAAGGCCACCGACGTACCCGTCGTCGCGTTCTCGGTCGGTGAAGAAGAACTGCGCGGCATCGACACGAAGCCGCTGGTCGGCAACCTCGCGGCATGGAACTACTTCATGTCGGTGAAGGGTCCGGGCAACACGAAGTTCAAGGAGCAATGGGCCGAGTGGGTCAAGTCGCAGAACCTGCCGGGCGGCACGAAGCGCGTGACCAACGACCCGATGGAAGCGACCTATGTCGGCATTCACATGTGGAAGCAGGCCGTCGAAAAAGCGAAGAGCACCGATGTCGACAAGGTGCGCGTCGCGATGATCGGCCAGAAGTTCGCAGCGCCGTCGGGCTTCACGCTCGAGATGGACGGCAACCACCACCTGCACAAGCCGGTGATGATCGGCGAAGTGCGCGCGGACGGCCAGTTCAACGTCGTGTGGAAGACCAAGACCGCGATTCGCGCGCAGCCGTGGAGCCCGTATATCGCGGGCAACCAGGGCAAGCCGGACGTCGTCAGCTCGATTCCCGAGTTCCTGCGCCGCCGCTCGCGCGTCGCATAACGTGGCATGAGCAACGTGCCGGTGTGTCGCATCAGTTGGACGCACCGGCTTGCGCAGCGCGCCGATGTTTCGCTTCGCGCGACACATCCGGCGCGCCCACGCAAGCGCGCGATGCCCTTGCCGTTTCTCGTGCGAGGGCATCGCGCGCCTGCCTGCAGGCTTCTCACTCAAGACCACTATGGCGTACTCATTTTCCACGCTCGCTTCGCTCAAGGGCCGCTGCGCTGACACGCTGCGCGGGATGCGCGCACGCGTGCGTACTGCCGCTGCATCGTGCGCACTGGGCGCGGCGCTCGCCGTGCTCGCGCCCGCGAGCGCCCACGCATTGACGACCGAAGAAGTCGCGCCGCTCGCCGGCGACGACTTCGATGCGAAGTCGGCCGCCATCGACAAGCTGATCGCGAATCACGACGCGCCCTCGCTCGCGCTGCTGAAGGCGCTGTCCGAAGACAGCGCGCTCGCCACCGATAGCGGCAACGTGCTGATTCAGGACAACGACACCGCGCGCGACGCCGTCACGGGCAAGGCCGTCGCCGCAGGCGACGCGCAGCCGGTCACGCTGAACAACCTGCTGCGCTCGAAAGTCGCGGGCGCATTGTCGGGCCTGCAACTCGATTCGACCGACCCGGCGAAGCGCGCCGCCGCAATCACCGCGCTGCTGCAAAGTCCCGATCCGTCGATGAAGCCACAGATCGACGCAGCGCGCGCAAAGGAAACTGACCCGACGCTGAAGAAGCGCCTCGACACGCTGTGGGCGATGACGGCACTGCACGACACCGATGCGGCGAAGCGTCTCGAAGCCGTGAAGCTCGTCGCCGCGCGGCATGATCTGGACATGTACGAACTGCTGCGCCCGCTCGTCGCGAAGAAGCCCGACGGCACGTTCGCCGAAAGCAGCCCTCAGGTGCGCGAAGCAGCGCAGACGGGCATCGACGCGCTCGATTCGATCCAGCGCCGCAGCGAGATCGCGGGCACGCTGTTCGCGGGGCTGTCGCTCGGCAGCGTGCTGCTGCTCGCCGCGCTCGGCCTTGCAATCACATATGGCCTTATCGGCGTGATCAACATGGCGCACGGCGAGTTCCTGATGATCGGCGCGTACGCAACGTATGTCGTGCAGAACCTCGTGCAGCGCTACATGCCTGGCGCGTTCGACTGGTATCCGCTGATCGCCGTGCCCGCTTCGTTCGCGGTGGCGGCGCTGGTGGGCATCGTGCTCGAACGGCTCGTGCTGAAGCATCTGTACGGACGTCCGCTCGAAACGCTCCTGACCACCTTCGGCGTCAGCCTGATCCTGATCCAGGCGACGCGCATGCTGTTCGGCGCGCAAAACGTGCAAGTGGTGAACCCTTCGTGGATGAGCGGCGGCGTCACGGTGCTGCCGAACCTGATCCTGCCGTACAACCGGCTCGCGATTCTTGCGTTTTCGATGATCGTCGTCGGGATCGCGTGGGCCGTGCTGACGAAGACGCGACTCGGCCTGTTCGTGCGCGCCGTCACGCAGAACCGCCGGATGGCCGCGTGCGTCGGCGTGAAAACCGCGTATGTCGATTCGTATGCGTTCGCGTTCGGCGCGGGCATTGCAGGGCTTGGCGGCTGCGCGCTGTCGCAGATCGGCAATGTCGGCCCGGACCTCGGGCAAAGCTACATCATCGATTCGTTCATGGCCGTCGTGCTGGGCGGCGTCGGCCAGCTGGCGGGCACGGTGATCGGCGGCTTCGGACTCGGGCTGGTCAGCAAGGCAGTCGAGCCGTTCTGGGGCGCCGTGCTCGCAAAGATCGCGGTGCTGGTGCTGATCGTTCTGTTCATCCAGAAACGGCCTCAGGGCATGTTCGCCCTGAAGGGCCGCAGCGCGGAGGCATGACATGACATCCGCGACTTCTTCCGCTTCCACGTCCGTCGATGCACGCAGCGACGCTCAGGCGAGCGAACGCGAGCGCCTCGAAGGCTTCGCGCTCGGCTTGCCGCCGCGCCCTGCCCTGCTGTCGCGGCGCGCGTGGCAATGCCTGATTGCGCTGATCATCGCGATTGGACTGGGTGTGCCGTTCACGGCGCTGGTGCTGCCGGAAACGAGCGCATTCCATTTGTCCGCGTATGCGATGACGCTGACGGGCAAGCTGATGTGCTACGCGATCTCCGCGCTCGCGCTCGATCTCGTCTGGGGTTACTGCGGCATCCTGAGCCTCGGGCACGGCTTGTTCTTCGCGCTTGGCGGCTACGCGATCGGCATGTACCTGATGCGCGCGATCGGCCATGACGGCAAGTACGGCAGCGACCTGCCCGACTTCATGGTGTTTCTCGACTGGCATCAATTGCCGTGGTACTGGGAAGGCACGCAGCATCTCGGGTATGCGCTGCTGCTTGTGGTGCTGGTGCCTGCCGTGATCGCGTGGGTATTCGGCTTCTTCACGTTCCGCTCGCGCGTGAAGGGCGTGTATCTGTCGATCATCACGCAGGCGATGACGTTTGCCGCGATGCTGCTGTTCTATCGCAACGAGACGGGCTTTGGCGGCAACAACGGCTTCACCGATTTCAAGCGGATTGCGGGCTATCCGATCACGCATGCCGGCACGCGGACCGCGCTTTTTCTACTGACGTTCGCGGTGCTCGTGCTCGCGTTCATCGGCGCGCGCGCGATCGTGACGTCGAAACTCGGGCGCGTCGTGACGGCCGTGCGCGACGGCGAGACGCGGTTGATGTTCCTCGGCTACAGCCCGCTTGCGTACAAGCTGTTCGTGTGGACGGTGTCGGCGGTGCTGTGCGGGATTGCGGGCGCGCTGTATGTGCCGCAGGTCGGCATCATCAATCCGGGCGAGATGTCGCCGGGCAACTCGATTGAAATGGCGATCTGGGTGGCGGTTGGCGGACGCGGCACGCTGATCGGGCCGATTATCGGCGCGTTCGCGGTGAATGGCGCGAAGAGCTTTTTCACGGCTTATTTTGCGGAGTACTGGCTGTTCTTTTTGGGGTTGATCTTCGTGCTGGTGCCGCTGCTATTGCCGAACGGGATCATGGGGCTATTCGAGCTCGTGACACGCAAGAGGAACCGCTGATGAATGAAAACCCGATGGTTCCTGATCTTTCTCTTCCTGAAGAACACGATGGTCGCGCACTTTCCGGCGTGGCGTCGATGGGACGCGTGGTCACGCCTGGCGAGATCGATGTGTCGCACGGTGCGATTCTTTATCTGGAAGACGTGACTGTTTCGTTCGATGGGTTTCGCGCGTTGAATGCGTTGTCGTTGTCGATCGATGTAGGTGAGTTGCGATGCATTATTGGGCCGAATGGCGCCGGCAAGACGACGATGATGGATGTCATTACCGGGAAGACTTCGCCCGATTCGGGCAAGGTGTTTCTTGGGCAGACGATCGATCTCACGCGGATGAATGAGCCTTCGATTGCGCGTGCCGGGATTGGGCGCAAGTTTCAGAAGCCGACTGTGTTCGAGCAGCATCCTGTGTGGGAGAACCTCGAACTGGCCATGAAGACTGATAAGGGTTGGTTTGCGTCTTTACGCGCGCGGCTGGATCGTGCGGCGCAGGCTCGGATCGAAGAGACGTTGTCGTTGATTCGTCTTGAAGGCGAGGCGCTGCGGCCTGCGGGGGAGCTTTCTCATGGGCAGAAACAGCGGCTCGAGATTGGGATGTTGTTGATGCAGCAGCCTGCATTGTTGTTGCTTGATGAGCCTGCGGCTGGCATGACTGATGATGAGACTATGGAGTTAGCTGCTCTTCTTAATCACTTGCGTGGGACTTGTTCCATGATGGTTGTTGAGCATGATATGGAGTTTGTGGCTGCTTTGGCCGGTGAGACCGGCAAGGTTACTGTAATGGCTGAAGGGAGTGTGCTCGCTCAAGGCACGCTTGAGGATGTTAAGCGCGATGCGGCTGTGGTTGAGAGTTATTTGGGGCGTTAAATAGGGTTTTTTGTTTTGTTTGCAACGGCTTTGTTGGGTTTGCTTCGGCTTTCGCTGGCATCCGCGGTTTGCTCTTGCGCTGGCATCCGCGTATTGCCTTCGTGCGTCAGGCGTCGCCCCTGTGCGGGGCGGCACCTACTTTTCTTTGCCGCCGCAAAGAAAAGTAGGCAAAAGAAAGCGGCTAACACCGCTAATTCTTGTGTTTGCCTGAGGGCCCCCAAAGGGTCTTACGCTTCACACGGCAGCATCTTTGTTTGCGTGCGTTGCCAACGCTTCGAACCGATGCCTCACCCGCTTCAGACGCCCGCATAACTGCGAGCGGCAGCGAATGGTATCTGCCGCCCAGGTGGCAAACTGTGTGTAGGTTGTCGCGTCGTATAGGGTAGCGCTCTTACAACGTGGCACGCGCGCTATCGGGTCCGAAGTGAGGCGTGTGCAGTGCTACGGCCTACACACAGTTTGCCGCCTGGGCGGCGGTGGAATATCTGGTACGGCATGCTGCGACGCGGGTGTGTGTAGCGGGTGATGCTCTGGCTTGGAGCGTTGGCAACGAGCGCGGAACAAGCAGATTGCCGTGTGAAGTAAGGGACCGGTTGGGGGCCCTCAGGCAGGAACTAGAGTTGGCGGTGTTAGCCGCTTTCTTTTGCCTACTTTTCTTTGCGGCGGCAAAGAAAAGTAGGTGCCGCCCCGCACAGGGGCGACGCTTGAAGCACGCAAACAAATCGCGGATGCCAGCGAAAAGGCAAAGGCAAAGGCAAAGGCAAAAAACCAAACCGCAAAACCCAGCAAACAGAACCTGCCGCTCGCCAAAGAGCAAAAAGGACACACAACATGTTAGAAGTAGAAAACCTGAACCAGTACTACGGCGGCAGCCACATCCTGCGAAACGTGAAGCTGACGGTGCCGGACGGAAAACTAACGGTACTGCTAGGCCGAAACGGCGTAGGCAAGACCACGCTACTAAGAACCCTAATGGGCGTAGTCCCCATCAAGACCGGCGAAATCAAATGGCGCGAAACGCCAATAACAAAACTCGCCCCGCACGCGCGCGTAGCGCAAGGATTGGCCTATGTGCCACAAGGCAGAGACATCTTCCCAAGACTAACGGTAGAAGAAAACCTGCTAGTCGGCGCAGCCAGCAAAAAAGCCCCGAAGAAAATCCCAGACCGGATCTACGAACTATTCCCGGTCCTGAAGGACATGAAAGCCCGCCGTGGCGGCGACCTGTCAGGCGGCCAGCAGCAACAACTGGCAATCGGCCGGGCACTCATGAGCGAACCGCAACTGCTAATCCTCGATGAACCCACGGAAGGCATCCAACCGTCCATCATCCAGGACATAGGAAGAACCCTCCGGCAACTCGTCGAAGAAATGGGCCTGACCGTGCTGCTCGTCGAGCAATACTACGACTTCGCCAAAGCCATCGCCGACCGCTACTGGGTCATGAGCCGCGGCGAAATCGTCGCAGGCGGCGAAGGCGCCAACATGGACGACGACGGCGTGCGCACGCTGATCGCGGTATAACGGCGAGCCATCGTTAGCTGCTATCCTCGCCGCATGTCGCTTCACGAACACCACGCCACGCTCGCCACCATCGACGATCCATCGCACGCCCTGTGGCGCGCGCGGCTCGAACTCGGCTTCGCCAAACACGGCGAGCGAACCACCCTCGCCCATCGTTTGCACGAAGGCCCGTTGCGCCTGCAACGCCCGCTCTACCCGGAAGGGCCCTCCATCTGTCACGCCGTCATCGTGCATCCGCCCGGCGGCGTCGCGGGCGGCGACCGGCTCGATATCGACATCCGCCTCGATGCGAATACGCATGCCGTGCTCACCACGCCCGGCGCGACCAAGTGGTACAAGTCGAATGGCCGCACCGCGCAACAGCGCATCGCGATCCGCGTCGGCGCGAACGCCAGGCTCGACTGGCTGCCGCAAAACAACATCGTCTTCGATCACGCCAACGCTTCGCTCGACTTCTCACTGACGCTCGACGAAGGCGCCACCGCGCTCGGCTGGGACGCGACGCAACTCGGCAGGCAGGCCGCTGGCGAAACCTGGTCGGCGGGACATCTGCGAGCTGTTTCGCGCATCGTCGGCGCCAATGGTCAGCCGTTATGGTTCGAACGCGCGAAGCTCGCCGCCAGCGACCCGCTGCGCGATGCGCCGCAAGGTCTCGCAGGCTTCCCCGCATTCGGCACGCTGTGGGCCGTCAGCCCGCAATGCGACGACGCGCTCGCCGAGGCGCTCACCGCCCAGTTGCCCTTCGACGATTCGATTCGCGCCGGCGCCTCGTGCGTGTGCGATGGCGTGCTGATCGTGCGGGCCGTCGCGCGATCGATGGAGACGCTTCAGCATGCGTTGACCCAGTGCTGGCTGCACTTGCGGCCAGTCGTGCATCAGGTCGACGCGAAGCCGCTGCGCCTCTGGACAACCTGAGCGAATCGCGTCGCCGCACCATTTTCGGGCATCGCAGCGCGCCAGCGTGGTGCAACAGCGCATGCAAGCAACGGGAAAGCCTTGCCCGGTCTGCATGGCATAGCCCTTGCTGCTTATGACGCCTCGCGAGCGCCGCATCGAAGGCGCATTGCGAAGCCCGCTAAAAATCACACGCCGAAGCTGATCGCCAACATGACCCAAACGACTGCACATCGCCCGCGCCGCGCGTGGCTCGCCGCCCTGCTGCTCGCGCCGCTCCTGACGCTCGCCGCGCCCCTCGCCCACGCCGACACGCTCGACAACATCACGAAGGCACGCGTCCTCAAGGTCGCCGTGCCCGAAGACTATCCGCCGTTCGGCTCGGTTGGCCCGGACCTGAAGCCGCAAGGCTACGACATCGACACGGCCGCGCTGCTCGCGAAGTCGATGAACGTGAAGCTCGAACTCGTGCCCGTCAACAGCGCGAACCGCATCCCGTATCTGCAAACCAACAAGGTCGATCTCGTGATCTCGTCGCTCGGCAAGACGCCGGAACGCGAAAAGGTCATCGATTTTTCGACGCCCTACGCGCCGTACTATCAAGGCGTGTTCGGTCCCGCCGACATCAAGGTCAGCAACCCCGCCGACCTCACCGGCAAGACGGTCGGCGCGACGCGCGGCGCGCTCGAAGAAATCGCGCTCACGCAGATGGCGCCGAACGCGACCATCAAGCGCTTCGAAGACAACAACGCGACGATCGCCGCGTTCCTGTCGGGCCAGGTGCAGTTGATCGCGGCAGGCAACATCGTCGCCGCCACGATCCTCGCGAAGAACCCGCCGCGTCGCCCGGAGCCGAAGTTCGTCATCAAGAACTCGCCGTGCTTCGTTGGGATGAACAAGAACGAGCCGCGCCTGCAACAGAAGGTCGATGCCGCCATCGCGCAGGCGAAGCAGGACGGCACGCTCAACGCGATGTCGAAGAAGTGGTTCAGCGCGCCCTTGCCCGCCGATCTGTAAGCAGCGCGTCGGTTGATACTGGTATCGTGACGCGGCCGTGCGCCGCGCACGATAGGGACTGCAGCGACGGGGCGGCGGCGACCGGGGCAGCAAGACCGTGCGCAGCGCCGGAATGACCAACGCGGCCCTCGCTCACGCGGGCGCCATAGGATGAATGCGATAAGCGAATGCGATGAAGCTCACTCCACGCGAAAAAGACAAACTCCTGATCTTCACAGCCGCGCTGCTCGCGGAACGACGCCGCGCACGCGGCCTCAAGCTCAACTATCCGGAAGCCGTCGCATTCATCACGGCAGCGCTGATGGAAGCCGCGCGCGACGGCAAGACGGTTGCCGAAGTCATGCACTACGGCACCACGCTGCTCACGCGCGACGACGTGATGGAAGGCGTGCCCGAGATGATTCCCGATATCCAGGTCGAAGCCACCTTCCCCGACGGCACGAAGCTCGTGACCGTCCATCACCCCATTCCGTGACGAGGCGCGCATGATCCCAGGTGAACTGATTACCGACGACGGCGAACTCGAACTCAACGTGGGCCGCGCAACCGTCACGGTCACGGTGTCGAACACGGGCGACCGGCCCGTGCAGGTCGGCTCGCATTACCACTTCTACGAAGTCAACACGGCGCTCGCGTTCGATCGTGAAACCGCACGCGGCTTCCGCCTGAACATCGCGGCGGGCACTGCCGTGCGGTTCGAGCCGGGCCAGGAACGCACGGTCGAGCTCGTCGCGCTGGCGGGCGACCGCGTCGTCTATGGCTTCAATGGCAAGGTAATGGGCAAGCTCTGATCGCTGTGCTTACACGCGAACATTCGGGAACCTCTCAAACATGACATTACGCATTGGCCGCCGCGCATACGCGGAAATGTTCGGCCCGACGACGGGCGACCGCGTACGCCTCGCGGATACGGACCTGCTGATCGAAGTCGAACGCGACTACACGATCTACGGCGAAGAAGTGAAGTTCGGCGGCGGCAAGGTGATTCGCGACGGCATGGGCCAGTCGCAGCGCGTCGCGGCCGACGTGGTCGATACCGTCGTGACGAACGCGCTGATTCTCGATCACTGGGGCATCGTCAAGGCCGACATCGGCATCAAGAACGGCCGCATCGCGGGCATCGGCAAGGCGGGCAATCCCGACATCCAGCCGGGCGTGACGATTGCGATCGGCGCGGCGACGGAAGTGATCGCGGGCGAAGGCATGATCGTGACGGCGGGCGGCATCGATACGCACATTCACTTCATCAGCCCGCAGCAGATCGAAGAAGCGCTCGCGAGCGGCGTGACGACGATGCTTGGTGGCGGCACGGGCCCCGCGACGGGCACGAACGCCACGACCTGCACGCCGGGGCCGTGGCACATGGAGCGCATGCTGCAAGCCGCCGATGGCTATCCGATGAATCTAGGCTTTCTCGGCAAGGGCAACGTGAGCCAGCCGCAGCCCGCGCTCGAACAGATCGCAGCGGGCGCCATCGGCCTGAAGCTGCACGAGGATTGGGGCACGACGCCCGCCGCGATCGACAACTGTCTGTCGGTGGCCGACGACACCGACACGCAGGTCGCAATCCACACCGACACGCTCAACGAAGCGGGCTTCGTCGAAGCGACCGTGGCCGCGTTCAAGGGCCGCACGATCCACACCTATCACACGGAAGGCGCGGGCGGCGGCCACGCACCCGACATCATCAAGGTGTGCGGCGAGGCGAACGTGCTGCCTTCGTCGACGAATCCGACGCGCCCCTACACCGTCAACACGCTCGACGAACATCTCGACATGCTGATGGTGTGTCATCACCTCGATCCGTCGATTGCGGAAGACATCGCGTTCGCCGAATCGCGTATTCGCCGCGAAACGATTGCAGCGGAAGACATCCTTCACGATCTCGGCGCGCTGTCGATGCTGTCATCGGATTCGCAGGCGATGGGCCGCGTAGGCGAAGTCATCATCCGCACGTGGCAAACCGCGCACAAGATGAAGGTGCAGCGCGGCGCGCTGCCCGAGGACAACGCGCGCAACGACAACTTCCGCGCGAAGCGTTATGTCGCGAAGTACACGATCAACCCGGCGCTCACGCATGGCATCGCGCATGAAGTCGGTTCGATCGAGCCGGGCAAATGGGCCGATATCGTGTTCTGGGAACCGGCGTTCTTCGGCATCAAGCCCGCACTGATCCTCAAGGGCGGCATGATCGCGATGGCGCAGATGGGCGATCCGAACGCGTCGATTCCGACGCCGCAGCCCGTCCACTATCGCGAGATGTTCGCCACGCGCGGGGGCGCATTGGGCCGCACGTCGTTGACGTTTGTATCGCAGATGGCGCTCGATGCGGGCGTCGCCGAGCGTTATGGCTTGAGCAAGCGTATCGTTGCAGTGAAGAACTGCCGCAGCGTCACGAAGGCGCACATGATCCACAACGCGTGGCAGCCGTCGATCAGCGTCGATCCCGAGACGTATCAGGTGATCGCCGATGGGCAATTGCTGACCTGCGAGCCGGCAAAAGTCCTGCCGATGGCGCAACGCTATTTCCTGTTCTGACCCGGTGCGCGGCACTTCAGGCCGGGGAAGGATAGCGCGGACGACGCAGGCTTCCTTTGGGTGGTCAGTGCGGCGTTTGCTGCTGTTCGATGTATTGGCGGATGATTTCGATTGGCGCACCGCCACAGCTGCCGGCAAAGTAGCACGGCGACGAAAGCGAACTACCACGCCATAGTTTCTTGCAGATGCTCAGGTAGTTCTTCTTGCGGATCAGCCGGCTGGATACGCCCTTCAGGCTGTTCAACCACGCCGAGACGGCCATCTTCGGCGGGTAGTTCACGAGCAAATGTACGTGATCCTCCTCACCGTCGAGCTCCACCAGTTCCGCCTCGAAGTCGGCGCAGGTGGTGGAAAAGATGTGGCGCTGGTCGCCGAGAATTTCCCTGGTGAACACATCCCGGCGATATCTGGTAACGAAGACGAAATGGACATGCATCAAAGGCCGTTATGTCTTCCGCGCCGGATATCGTTGTCGTGGTTCATAGACCAAACTACACTATCCGCATGCAACGCCTCCAAGCCTTCAAATACGAACTCATGCCAACGGGCGAACAGCAGCGCAAGATGCGCCGCTTCGCCGGGGCGTGTCGCTTCGTGTTCAACAAGGCGCTGGCGTTACACAAGGAACGTTACGAACAGGGCGAGAAGAAGCTGGGTTATGCCGGTCTGTGCAAGTTGCTCACTGAATGGCGAAATGGCGTGCAGACGCCTTGGCTCAAGGATGCGCCGACGCACCCGCTTCAGCAGGCGCTCAAGGATTTGGAACGCGCCTATACCAACTTTTTTGCCAGGCGGGCCGACTCCCCGCGCTTCAAGAAGAAGGGCCAAGGCGACAGCTTTCGCTATCCAGATCCGAAACAGGTCAAGCTCGATCAGGCTAACAGCCGCATCTTCCTGCCCAAGCTTGGCTGGCTACGCTATCGCAACAGCCGGGATGTGCTCGGCGCGATCAGGCAGGTCACGGTGTCGGCCAGCGGCGGCAAGTGGTATGTGAGCATCCAGACCGAGCGCAATGTCGATCAGCCGTTGCCGCAAGTCACCAGCGCAGTCGGTATCGATATGGGCATTACGCGCTTTGCCACGATGAGCGACGGCAATTACCTCGCGCCGCTCAACAGCTTCAGGCGGCACGAAGCCCGACTGCGCCTCGCACAGCGTGCCATGAGCCGCAAGACACAGTTCAGCAGCAACTGGAAGAAGGCAAAAGCCCGCGTCCAGCGCATTCATTCCCGGATCGGCAACGCCCGCCGCGATTATCTGCACAAGGCCACGACCGCGATCAGCCAAAATCACGCGATGGTGTGTATCGAGGATTTGCAGGTGCGCAACATGTCAAGGTCGGCGGCAGGCGACACCGGGCAACCGGGCAAGAACGTTCGGGCCAAGTCCGGCCTGAACAAGTCAATCCTCGATCAGGGCTGGTTCGAGTTCCGCCGCCAACTGGACTACAAGCTGGCGTGGAATGGCGGCTACCTCATCGCCGTGCCACCGCAGAACACGAGCCGGACGTGTCCGGCCTGCGGTTGCGTGCGTGCGGAAAACCGGCAGACGCAAGCGAAATTCGTCTGTGTCGAATGTGGGTTCGAGGAAAATGCCGATCTGGTCGGCGCGATCAACATCCTGGCGCGAGGACATCGCGTTGCAGCCTGTGGAGAGCCGGTGCAGTCGGGCCGCTCCGTGAAGCAGGAACCCGCCGAGGCGATCTGAGACACGCACCATCGTTTCAGACGCAGTAGAATTCCCTGCCTTCAGGCAGGGGAGGATGTCAAATGCGAACGATCGACAAGCTGTTGGGCGCTCATATCAAGCTCGCGCCCGTTCTCATCAAACGCGCGCCGACGCTGACGCTGGCGTTCGACGCGCGCTGCAAGAGCCGTCTTGCCGCGACGCTCGACGGCGGCGAAGAGGTTGCGCTGCTGCTGCCGCGCGGCACCGTGCTGCGCGACGGCGATGTGCTCGTCGCCGACGACGGCGGCCTCGTGCGCGTGGTCGCGGCACCTGAGTCGGTGCTGGTCGTGCGCGCGCCCGATGTGCTGACGTTGACGCGCGCCGCGTATCACCTCGGCAACCGGCATACGCCCGTCGAGGTCGCCGCGGACTATCTGAAACTCGAATACGACCCGGTGCTCGCCGATATGCTGAAGCGCCTGGGCGCATCGGTCGATCAGGTCGAGATGCCGTTCCAGCCGGAGACCGGCGCGTATGGCGGCGGGCATCGGCATGGGCATGACGAGACCTTCGCCGAGGACTATGCACTCGCGCAGCAGCTCTATGGTGAGCATCATGGGCATGCGCATTCGCACGATCATGGGCATGAGCATCACGACCATGCTCACGATCACGATCATGACCACAGCGAGTGCGGTCACGATCATGGCCACGGTCATCATCATGCGCATCGCTGAGCTGACTGCGCTGTTGCATCTCGCGTCGCCGGCTTTGCCGATCGGCACATTCAGCTATTCGCAGGGACTCGAAGCCGCGATCGAAGCGAAGCTCGTCACCGATGCCGATACGGCATGCGCATGGATCAAATGCGGCCTCTCGAACGTGCTGGCACATGGCGAGCTGCCGTTTCTCGCGCATCAGATCGAACGTTGGCGCGCGCATGATGCCGCTGCGTTGACGCAGGGCAACCGTGAGTTTCTCGCGAGCCGCGAATCGATGGAATTGCGGCGCGAGACGGAGCAGATGGGCTGGTCGCTGCGGCAGTTGTGTGCATCGCTTGAATGGGGCGATGCGGAACGTCGCGCGACGCTTGCATCGATGACGCCGATTGCGCAGCCGACGGCTTTCGCGTTCGCCGTGTTCGCGCACGACGCTGCGACGGATGCCGCCCTCGCCGCCTATGCGTTCAGCTGGGCCGAGAACCAGGCGGCCGCCGCGTTGAAGGCCGTGCCGCTCGGGCAGCTTGCCGGGCAGCGGATCATCGTTGCGCTGCGCAAGCCGATCGAAGCCGCCGTCCAGCAAGCGCTCGCCACTTCACCGGATGACATCAACACCTTCGCGCCGCAACTTGGCATTTTGTCGGCACGGCACGAGTCGCAGTATTCGCGGCTCTTTCGCTCATAGCCATTTGTTTTTCACGATTTGCTTTTCACGGTCAGAACATGAACGCTCCTCATCCGATGCAACGCACGAAGAAACTGCCGCCGCTGCGCGTGGGCGTCGGCGGGCCCGTTGGCTCTGGCAAGACGACGCTGCTCGAAATGCTGTGCAAGGCGATGCGTGACAAGTACGATCTCATCGCGATCACCAACGATATCTACACGAAGGAAGACCAGCGCCTGCTGACGGTGGCGGGCGCGCTGCCGGCCGAGCGCATCATGGGGGTCGAGACGGGCGGCTGCCCGCATACGGCGATCCGCGAGGATGCGTCGATCAATCTGGAAGCTGTGGACCGGATGCTTGGGCGTTTTCCTGAAGCCGATATCGTGTTTATCGAGTCGGGCGGCGATAACCTGGCTGCGACGTTCAGCCCCGAACTGTCGGATCTGACGATTTATGTGATCGACGTCGCGGGTGGGGAGAAGATTCCTCGCAAGGGCGGGCCAGGCATTACCAAGTCTGATTTGCTTGTGATCAATAAAACGGATCTTGCGCCTATGGTTGGTGCCAATCTCGATGTCATGGCTTCGGATGCCGCGAAGATGCGCGGCGAGCGGCCTTTTGTAATGTGTAATCTGAAGGCGCTTGCGGGCCTCGATCAGGTTATTGCGTTTATTGAGAGGAAGGGGTTGTTGAAGGTTTGAGGCTTTATTGTCTGCGACGCTGGGTCTGTTTTGAGGCGTGTCGCTGGCATCCGCGTTTTGCCTTCGTGGTTCACGCGTCACCCACACAGGGGCAACGCATGGAGAGGGCAAGCCATATCGCGGATGCCATAACAACGATGGCGACAGCAACAGCTCAAACCAAACCGCGAGAAGATCCCCTGCCAGCTAGCCGGGCAACAACGTCGTCAACACGTTAACAGTCCGGGCAGTCGCCCCTCGATGCCGCGCAGCGAAAGCCGAAGCCGCCCCACTCATCGCCACACGCCGCGCCTTGTCCTCAAAAAGCTCACGCAACACGCGCCCAAGATCCGCTGGATCCTTCACCTGCACACAAGCCCCAGCAGCAACCGCATCCGCCGTCGCCTGGGTGAAGTTGAACACATGCGGCCCGATCAGCACGGGCACACCCACACCACATGCCTCGATCAGATTCTGCCCGCCCAACGGCAACAGACTGCCGCCAATGAACGCCACATCCGACGCCGCATAGTAAGCACCCAACTCGCCCATCGAATCGCCGAGCAGCACCTTCACGTCACGCGGCAAATCAGGCACAACAACTTCACCAGCAGCAGCTGCGCCCGCAGACGCCCACGCCGAGCGTCGAACGCACCGCAAACCCTTCTTCTCGACCAATGCCGCAACTTCATTGAAACGCTGCGGATGACGCGGCACGAGAATGAGCAGCACATCGTCAACGCCAAGTGCCGCAAACGCCTGCAACACCAGTTCCTCTTCGCCCTCTCGCGTGCTCGCCGCAACCCACACCGGACGCGTACCGATAGCCGCGCGCCACGCTTGCCCGCGCGCCGCCAGTTCCGGGGGCGTGCTCATGTCGAACTTCAGATTGCCGAGCACGGCGACATTGCGCGCGCCAAGCGCGGAGAGCCGCGTCGCATCCGACGGACTCTGCGCGAGCACGCGCGCAAACCCGCCGAACACGCCGCGCGTCGCACTGCCGAACTTCGCGGCGCGCCGGTACGAACGCTCCGACATCCGCGCATTCGTCAGCACGAGCGGCACGTCGGCGCGGCGGCATTCGTCGATCAGCGTCGGCCATACTTCCGTTTCCATCACGAGACCGACGGACGGTCGCCACGCCTTCAGGAAACGCCGCACCGCGCGCGGCATGTCGTACGGAAGGTAGCAGCGCAGCACGCGATCGGCGAAGATCTGCTCGCCCGTCGCGCGGCCGCTCGGCGTCATGTGCGTGAGCAAAATGCGCGCGTCGGGCCGCGCCTTGAGCAGCGCCTCGATGAGCGGCTGCGCGGCGCGCGTCTCGCCGACCGACACGGCGTGCACCCAGATCAGCGGCGTATCGTCCTCGGGCACGCGGCCGCGCACGAAACCGAAACGCTCGCCGATATGCTCGCGATAGCCGCGCTCCTTGCGCGAACGGATCAGAAGACGCAGCACCGCGAGCGGCGCAATCAGCCACCACAGCGTGTTATAGACGGCCCTCAGCATCGGGCCTCCATGCGCGGCATCAGGAACGGCATGGAGACGGCCGCGCCTGCGGCGCCTCGCACTACGTTCGCGATAAAAAGCAGCGCGCCGCTCAAACTAGCGCCCTGCCCTTCAGGCGTTCGAGAATGCCAAGCGGCGCACACTCCGGCCGCGCCATCGACTTGACGGGCAGGAAGAACGTCTGCTCCATCATGAACTGGCCGGACATCACCGCATGCGACGTCTGATCCGAGAAGCACACCCACACGCATCCCGGCGGGAACGGCATCGTCACTTGCGGCGACGCCTTCTGGTAGTCGAGATCGGCCTTCATGCCGTCGTGCAGGTTCAGCATCAGATGGTCGTACTCGCTGCGCGGCGACTTGGTCACATGCAGCAGATTCAGCAGCCACGCCGAGCCGGGCATCTGCGGCTTGATGCGCGGCAGGAAGCGCTTCGCCATATCCTCGAATGGCTCGCCGACGCGCCACACGCGCGGCGCGCCGTTCGGATTGATGTTCGTGAACACCCGCAGGATGCGCTCGCCATAGTTGGGACGCGACGGGAATGCGTCGACGTGCAGGCGGCTATCGTCCTTGCGCCACGACGTCTCGCGCGTCTCCACCTGATGCAGCCGCAAGCTGGTCGGCGCGACGCGCAGCTTGCCCTTGTACTCGGGAAACAGGCCGTCGACGAGCGATCGCGCATTCGATTGATAGCGCGCAATCAGCGCGCGCACGGCCGATTGCGTGACGGCATCGCCCAGCACGCCATGCAGCGCGCCGCCATTCGGCTCGAGACTGATGTTCTTGCGGTTCGGATCGGCCAGCGCGGGATCGAGCAGCGCGCGTTCGCCACCCTCGATCGCAAAAGCGAGATTCGGGAAATACAGCACCTTGCCGCGCTCGACGCCCGCGAGCAGCGTCTCGCGCGGCATCGACAAACCCTGGCCGTGCCAGTCGGCGCTCGGTACTTCGATGATCTGGGATTCGTTCATGATCGCCTTTTGAAAGCGGATAAAGCTGGGCGCACTTGCTGCCGACGGCGGCTGACGTTCCCTGAAGGTGGCCGCCGCGCATCCGGCATAGACCTGATTATGGGCTTCGGAATGCGTCGACCGGCCGCTGGCGTCGCTCGCGCGGCGCTGGCAACCGGCATCCCAGGATGCCCGTGCCGCCATTGCCGCACCGCGTCACAACAGGCCGAATTCCGCCAGCGCGGACTTCACCTGCTGCAGCGTCGGCGGCTGGCCAGCTGTGCCGAGATTCACCACGTTCGGCGACCAGTAGCCGCCCGTACGCCATGAAGTGGCGAAATTGTACAACTCGACCGTCGGGCGTTTCAGCGCGGCTGCGATATGAACCAGACCTGTATCAACTCCGACCGTCGCCGCCGCCCCCTCGATCAGGCCGACGACGGCAGGCAGCGACAGCTTCGGCGGCACGATTGCGGCTGCGCCGAACTCATTGGCGAGACGCTCGCTCGTCGCGCGCTCGGCGTCGCTGCCCCACGGCAGCACGATTGACGCGCCGCGCCGCACGAGCGACTGGCCCAGCTCGATCCACGCGGCATCGGGCCATTGCTTGTCCGCGCGGGACGTGGCGTGAACGAAAACCACGTAAGGCACGGGAAGATTCAGTTGCGCTTCTGACAGCGCGAGCGCCGCGCGTTGGGTGTCGAGGCCGAAGTCGATCTCGTCGGTGGGCTGCGGCGTGGGGTCGCCGAGTGCTGCCGCGACCAGTTGCCGCGTGCGCTCGACCACATGCGTGCGCGGCGGGATGGGCACGGACCGGTCGTAGAAGAAGCGCACGGGCCATTCGTACCCCGCGCCATCCGTGCGGTTGCCGAGACCGACGAGCGGCCCGCGCGCCATTTTCGCGACCCACGCGGTCTTGATGAGCCCCTGGCAGTCGATCACGAGATCGTAGTTTTCGGCGACGAGCGCGCGACGGAACGCGCTGATCTCGCGCCAGTTGTCGACGGAGAGGATGCGCTTGCGCCAGCGCCGCAACGACACGGGAATCGCGCGCCGGACGCCTTCGACCAGTTCGACCAGTTTGACGAAGCTCTCTTCGACGAGCCAGTCGATCTGTGCATCGGGATGGCGGCGGCGGATGTCGGAGATGGCCGGCATGTTGTGGACGACGTCGCCTAGCGACGACACTCTCACGATTAGTATCTTTTGCGCGCTCAAGAATGGGATTGCCGGGTTATCCCGGCGTGAAGATGCGTTTGAAGGAACGCAATTTTAGCGCGCTCTCCGGGGGGCGCGCGGATTCCGGGTTTTTTGTGTTTTTTGAATTTGCGACGCTGAATTGGTCGGTGGCCCCGCACAGGGGCGTAGGGCGCCAGAGTATATGGACCGCCGCCGCAGTTATGCGACTGAGCGACCTAGTTGGTGCGACTGGCGTACTGCTGTGAAACACTCTTTACACGCGTGACATGGTGAAAATGAAACGCTGTGACTGCCCGGAAGCACACGAGTGGAGCTGACGGGCTACAAGAAGGTCGCGCCAGGCGAGTCGTAAGCTGTCGCCAAGTACCAGCGTTGAACGTCCGTAGCCACCCACTGCCGCCGCTCGCGCTGTCAGGAATTCAAGGGCAGGCAAACGAGTGCTCCGGTCATCCAAGCCTGCTTCTCGGGGCAGAAGTCCGGTAGCCGCTTCATCGTCGCCATTATCTAGCTGTCAGCAAGGCCGATAGCCCTGCGGATCGATTTGCTCCGTAACCGCAGAATTGGCACCGAGTTCTCACGGCGTCTCTCCCGGCGACAGTACGTTGTCATGGCCCGGCCCGGAACTGAACGTCTCCGTACCATGCGCGAGTCGTGCTACCCGTGTTGTCGGTGTCGGTCAGCAGGCCGTAAGCGGTAATCCGTCCAGGCGTCTCGTGAAAGACCTTCTCATAGTCTTGCACGATATTGCGGCGCAGGATTTGCCATTTACCGGCATCGCCAGGCTGACCGGAGACTACGATCATCTGTATGCGACCGGTATGGGGATTGGCAATGACACTGCCTGGCGCGGCTGTGGTCGACCAGATATACATTAGCGTGGCATAGGGCAGTTCCTGCCCACTCAGGTGCTTTGCCAGGTTCATGCCGGCCCGATCGATAAGCGACAGTTTGGATTTGTCGCCATCAAAGAAGAACACCAGTCGCGCCGGCGCATCTTCCTTCGATCCCACGCTGTTGTCGGCGCCCTCGATTGACCCTTCTGCTTTCCAGCGCCATGCCACGACGGGTGTGCGGGTCAGGTCGATATTACCCTCATGCATCAGGGCCGAAGCGGAATGGGTTGCGTCCGCCTGCAGGACGGTTGTACGGTCGTCGCGTACAAGCGTGTATTGCGTCATCGCTTTTCCGCTCACGACCGGCAGATTCTTCCATCCCGCCGGTAGCGGTGCGCCGGACTCGGCCACGGAAAAGGCAATACCCGGCCCTTCGTCCTGAGCAAGGAGGACTAGCGGCGACAGAAGAAGCGCGATGCACACACCGATCCGGCTTGGCCAGGCTGTTCGTTTCCGTGCTCGCGGGACCGAGGGAAGGTCCATGGCTGGTCCCGTTAGGGTCGTGGCTAACTATTCATTCTAGTCGGCTCAGCTGACCGCAGTCCCGCCGAGCTTTTAAACGAGCGTCCGAGGAAGCGCCTCGACTATGAAACGCCTCTCGAACGATTTCGTCAGTTTGCAGCATCGACCGGTTGCATCGACCGGTTGGATCCGCAAGCCTTTGCCGAGATAGCGAAGTGTCCCGCTATTCGACGGGAGCCGGCTGAACACTATATTCTGGTGGAGGTTCAACGGGTATTTGCGGCGCTGGCTCGCCGTCTTCTTCCGGAACCGGCTCGACGCTTTGGACGGCGGGCGGCTGGACGCTCTTGATAACAACGTGCGGTTCGGAGCCTCGCACAGGCGCACTGCGTTGCTCCGTGTGGGAACCACTGGTCATGCCTGTTCCGACGTTCGAGGCCGTGGTGTTTGCGCTCTTAAGGATGCCGTGCGGATCGAACAGAAACACGGCCGCAGACGAGTGCGTGTCGGCGCCGCCAACCAGCGACCCGATGAACGGAATATAGCTTTCGGGGTGGGGGCGCGACGTCACGTAGGTGTAGACGAGCAACGTCGAGCCGTCGTCCAGGGCGGTCTCTACTGACGCAGGGCCGAGCGCGGTTACCACGTCTTGCAGTGTTGTCACGCCGTGCCTGAAGTTCGCCACCTGTTCGGGCCGCACTTCGACACCGGCGGACACGCAACCGGCAAGCAGTGCGCCGCACAGTAGCCCGACGACCTGTTCGCGATTCATGTTGCCTCCCCGTCGATAATTCTACGACAAAGGAGTCTGGTTGGCGGGCCGCAGCATGCTCCTTCGTCAATGGCGGAACGCCGCCATTGTGGACGGCGGCCACTGTATCGTCTGAGGTTAGTGAAAGGTGCGGAAACGCATGTGCTTCTCAGACTGCCGGGGACGGGAGGTCACTCAGCAAACGAGGGCAATAGCCAATTGCAAAACGGGTTCTGCTGCGGCGCTTCACGCAAGGGCGAGACGTGAAAACCCTTAGGCGAAGACGGCTTTGGCTACCGGCGGGTCTAATCGTCTGTCGCAGATCGATCGACCCTCTATAGACCTTCGAGTCAGTCCGAAGTCAACGGCGGCTTCCAATTGACAGCGACCGTTCGCCTAGGCACGCCGAACGACGAGTCATCGGGCTCCCTTACCCTCATTCACACAAAGGGTTGACCCTGACCCACTAGTCGAAGGTCCGGCGAAAAGGACTCTCCAGCGGTTCTAAACGCGCTTGAACATGCGCGTCCGACGAGGAAGAGTCTACAATTCGATTGCCGAACGTCGTGGCCGCTGGTCATCAACGTCGGGGTGCTCATTTTTCGCCGCACTTTGATTGATCAGCGATCTTTTCGAGTCTCTCCCACCCAGTTTTGCTATCCACCTGAAGGAGAAGAGATGAAATCCATGAAGACCTACGTTGCCACAGCGATCGCCGTCAGCGCCATTGTTGCGATCGTGCCCGTTGTTAATGCACAAGAGACGACTGCGGCAACTTCAGCAACAGCTCCCTCTCGTTCGTCGATTAGAGCAGCAAATAGGGAGTTGGCGAAGCGAGTTCAGACGGCGTTGTACAAACAAAAGGGCTTGGAGACGACTGATCTTCACGCCATCGCGCGTAGCGGCAAGATTACGCTTGTCGGAATGGTTGCAGATCAGGCGCAGATAGATCTCGCAGGGAAAGTTGCTGAGAGTGTTTCTGGAGTTACGTCGGTCAAGAACAATTTGACAGTGGAAGAAGAAGGACACTAATGTTTGAGTCCAACCGCATCCTTTGACTGCACTGGCGCGCCTTGAGAACAAGAATGTTATGTTCTCAACGGCGACGCCTTTGCCGGGGAAAGCACTTGCATGGCTGAGTGAAGACCGTGCTCTGCTCGATATTGGCCCGGTGTCGAATCGCGTGCAAACGGGCAGGCTCAATGACAGGCGGGTTGAATATCTGTATTCGCGAGGATGAACGGCCGAAGGCATCCGAACGCGGTCCGATGCTGAACTTGCAACATCGAATGGCCGTCGCTTGTCCTCGATCGGTGGTTCGCGGACTCAATACCGCCACGCGGTACGAAGCCAAGTTAATGGTCGCTTCGTAAGCCGAACCGTCGCTCGAATGGCGACATCACCGACGCAGCCAACGACAGCTACTGGCCGATTGTGTTTGCAAGGACTTCCTCCGAGAGTCAAGCTCGGGGTTCGATTTTCGGCGCCTGTAGAGATGCGCAGCGTCGGCAATCCGCGCGGTGACGCTGGTGGACTCATATACCTCTCCTGTTTGAAAAACTCCGCAGCCGACCTCTCAGTGAGGATTTCAGGGGTCCTCTTACCCCTAACCGATGTTCACGAGCGGTTTGTGGAGCGATCTGAGAGGCGATTTTTCGCGAGCCGGTCCTGCTGCGCTGAGAGGGCAGTTTTTCAACACAATTGGCCGATTGCTGTCCGACGGGGTCGTCAGAAATCGGACCTTTATGCGACATTCGGCCCGTCGCATTTAGCGGCCCGAGTAGACTGCAAAGAAGACACGCGCCAAGGGCCGAGAGCTGCAAATCACGTCGCGCGATCCCCGCGTTCCACCCGATGCGAAGTAGCCTTGCCGCGTGTCGGCGGAACCGTCGGCCACACGATTTTGCGTTGCCCGGTCAGCCGCTTCGCTGCCGAACCACGCGGCTGCGCTGCGCCTGCGCTTCCTTGAGAAGGTGGTAGGACGCGTAGTACTTGTAGATGTTTCGCACATACGTGGTCGTCTCGATGCCGATCTTCTCGGCCACCACGATCTCCACGTTGTTGAACCAGACATCGGAATTGAGTCCGCGGGCGGCAGCCTCCTTGCGCATCTTCGCGATGTTTCCCGGTCCGGCGTTATAGCTGGCAAAGGCGAATAGCGGCCGGTCCACCTCGGAAAAATGGGCATCCTGGAAGTAGCGGGTCATCAGTTGATCAAGATACTTCGCGCCGGCATGAATGTTCGACTGCGTAACCTTGATGTCCCCAACGTTGAGTTCTTTCCCTGTGGCCGGCATCAGTTGCATGATGCCGACCGCGCCCACCCGACTCTTCGCATCCTGATTGAGCTGCGATTCCTGAAACCCTTGGGCGGCGAGCATCAGTGGATCGAAATCGTATTGCTGGCCATACTTCTCAAAATACGCCACGGTCTGTCTGAAACGTTTGAGTTCGGCACTCTCCGTGTTGTTGTGAATCTGCTTCGCACCCTGCACGTACTGCTTGAGGCGGATCTCCGCTACGCTTTGCTTCCTGATGAACTTCTCATAGAAGTCGCCGATCACCGCCTTTAACTGGGGGCTATTCTTGCGAATGGCCCAGCCGATGACGCCGCCCTCCCGCACCGCCATGCTCTCGTGCACCTTGACGTTCGGCAGCATCTGCGCCCACATGCGCGCCTTCCAGTCATCGACGACCAGGATCTGAAGCAGACCCACGTTCAGCATCTCCATCGCGTCTTCGTCCTCGAGCGCGTCCGGTAGCAGAACGATCCGCATCGGTGGCTTGCCCGCCTGCCGGAAGCGGTTGTTCAGTGCGATCAGGCTTTCGTAATAGCTGCTATGGCGGCGAACGTCGACGGTCTTGCCCTTCAGGTCACTGAGCGTGGAGAGCGCGGGTGACTTCGGACCGGTCAGAACGAGTTCACGCGTCGGCTTGAGCGCGTGTGCGGTAACAAAGTCGGCCTGCTTCAGGCGATCCTCAGTCGCCGTCAGATTGCCGGCCGCGATATCGCCGATGCCTTCCGCGAGCCCGGGCAATAGCCGGTCGCGTGTTGTCGGGATCATGATGACAGTGATCGGGCGCTTGCCGAGGCGACCGGCATAGGTCTTGTTGACGAATCGTTCAAAGTCACGCACGGTATCCGCGGTCACCCCACGCTCGTGTCCGCGATCATTGAAGTACAGCGTGCGGCTAAAGGGAGCGAGAACTCGAATCATGCGACGCTCGAGCATCGCGTCGAAGTCGCCGCGCCAAGGCTTGTTGGTCAGATCGATGCGGCGCGTCTCACTCGCAGGAATCGGCGCGGACGCTGTCGGTGATGCTGACGCCGACGATGGCGCGGAAGCCGGCTGAACCGCGGCGCAAAGCGCGCTCCATAAGCAGAGCGAAGCTCCAAACAAGCCTGATAGCAGCCACGCACGAGCGAAACGCATCATACACACCGAACTTTTTTCAGCTTTGCGCCCGGTCCGTTTGGACCGTCGTTACACGGACGCAATCATCTGAGTTTTCGAGGTTTTTTTTGCGTACCCGCCCCTCGACTCTTACAGCATAGTTGCGCATGAAAACGGTTCAAGCCTTCAGCGTGACAGCACCCCTCTGTCGGACGTGTCACCGATCGACAAGGTCGCAAAGTCGCCAGAGGCGTTTCTGGGGTGACATCCGTGACCAACAAACTGAGCGTCGAGAAGCCCTTCTGCGGTCAGTAGGCCGGGGCTCGTGTGAACAGTGCAGCGCATCATCCGGCCTTCGGATAAGGTTGCCGCACTGGCCGAATTCAATACCCAGTTTGCGCGCGGCCAAGGTCAGCAATACGCTCGATATCTGCCATTCGCAGACGATAGCGAAAGGCCGTAGATGGCCGAACTCTGCTTTTTTGAAGCAATTGGTTGGCGAGCCCTTCTTCCCCATTGTCATTTGATTTCGGGGCCAAATGTGCCCCCGGGATGACAACGCCTTCAACCGCCCACAGCACATCGCCTCATCTGGTCCAGGCTTGAGCGAAAGCCCGGAAGCGGCGACCTCGGCGTTTTCACTTTTACGAGAACCGAGAACGATCAGCTTTGCTCCTCGCTGCTGAGCTCTTCGAATTGCGTTGCTCACCAATGCAACTTGCGGACTCAATTGAATAAGGCGCATATCGCAGCATCCGGCACGACGCTCTGCCATGTTGTAGCGTGTTGCGCAGGGGCTCAAACCGGCAGGCCGGCACCCCACGGCTGTGAGACTATCTGACATGTAAATCTCTCCCCGATATTGCAGGTTGACTAGCATCCATGAACCTCCTCCGCGAAGCAAACGACGGCAGCGGAACCAGGCCAATCCCGCTACCACGACGTCGCGGGCTCATCTTCCCCGCGTTCGCGTGGTCCGGCTTCTCGTCCGCGTTTGCCTCCATCATCGTCGGCAGTCATCTTCAGGCCTCGTTAGGCACGCTCGACGCACTGTTTGCCGCGACCCTCGGCAACTGGATCCTCTTTATCTATTCGGCGGCGATCGGTTTCGCTGCTGGCCGCTGGGGCTTGAGTTCGCAACTCGTACTCGAAGGAGTCTTCGGCCGATGGGGCGCCGTCATCCCAGGCACGTTGCTCGGGTCGCTCGTCACAGGCTGGTTCGCCTTTCACGTTGCGGTGACGGCCTTAATCCTGACCGCCGTACTGCATCTGCCGGGCGAATCGACACTCGCAATTTGCGTCATAGGCGTTCTGTTCGCGATGCCGGTCATCGTCCGCATCAGCCACGGCTTCAACATGACGGCGATCGCGATCCCCGCGATGACGCTGTTCGCCGCAATCGTCTTTGCTCATCGACTCGCACCCAAATGGGCTGTGCTGCTGGACGGTCCGATTGGAGGAACGCTGCCGTTCGGCACGGGCGTGTGCATTGCCTTCGGCACCTTCGTCGTGAGCGGCACGATGACCGGTGATATCGTGCGTTTCTGCCGCACCGGAAATGAAGCGGTACAGGCGACCGCATTCGGCTTCCTGCTGGCGAACCTGCCGTTCCTGATCATCGGTGTGCTGGTCGCGGCGTCAGGCATCAGCGTGAACGACCTCTTTACTGCAGGCAATGCGCTGTCGTGGCTACTGCTGGTGCTCGTCATCGTTTCCAATTGGACCACCTGCGATGCATGCCTGACCAACGCCGGCGTGACGTTCAAAAGCGCATTTCCGACACTGCCGTGGATGGGAGTCGCGGGCGCCGCCACGCTTCTCGGCATTTTTCTGGCCATTACCGACAGCGTCGGCGACGTGTCCAGCTGGACGCTGCTACTTACAGCCATTGCATCGCCAATCGGCGGTGTGATCGTCGCGGACTACTACGTCCTGAGGGTGCGCGTGGGCTTTTCGCGCACCAGGGTGGCGCCGGTGAACCTGGCCGCGCTATTTGCGACTGGGGCAGGCATGATGGTGGCGTTTCTTTGTCACCGGCTGATCCCCGGCGTAGTCACGCCTTTGATTAGCGCGCCCGCAGCCGGCTGCCTGTATCTCGTTTTGTCCGGTATCGCTTCGCATCGTCTGGGCGCAGATCTCGGCGCGGACTCTGCCGGGGCGGAAGCGCTCGACTGACACATATGTTCGGCACCCGAAAGAGAACGGTCACCCCGCGTCCTCCGGTCGAGGCGAGAACCGGCATTGTGGTTATCGTCCTGATTTCCTCGCTCGCGTTCCTGCTTTTCCAGGCACGCAAAGACGCGCTCGACAATCTTCTCTTGCATGAGGCACGTCTTGCGATCCAGTTCGCCTCTGCCGAAGCCCGTTCCGATAAGTCGGACGGTGTAGCGCTCATCGATGACAGCGCACGCCATTCGACCAACCGGCTCGCAGGCATTGCCGCGTGGCCGGGGCAGAAGACAATTGCAATTCCGCTCCCATCGGAGTGCGCGGAAAATCCCGCCTGCCGTCCTCTGGCAGAGGCGCAGAACGAAGACACCAAAGGTCGGTTCGTCATCCGCAACGGAGCACTGTTCGCGTCGCTTCGTGGCAGCAAGGTCGCCGTCATGACGTCCGCGCCGCTTTCCGCGCTGGCGGCTGGCCTGTTCGGCCGCATTGCGACGGACGTTGCCGGCGTGTTCTTCCTGGGGTGTCTGCTGCTGCTCGTGCGCGAGAGCCGGTTGAGCGACTACTCCGTACACCGCTTGCTGGACGCGTCGCCCATTCCGCTTCTGCTGATTGATGCACAAGGGCAGATCGAATTCGCTAACCGCCAGGCTCTCGATCTCTTTGTGGACGACCCACCGCGCTCACCCGGCAGACTGCGGGAAGCCTTGCGGCGGGAGGCACAACTCTTCGCCTGGCTGATTTCTCAACAGGAAACTGGCGGCGCGATCGAAACCAGCGAATTCGAAACCGGCGCCGGTGCGGTGCGTCACCTGCTGGTCTCGCGGCAGTCATTGGTGGTTCGCTCGAAGCGGATGATCATCGCAAGTGTGGCGGACATCACGGTGAGGCACGAAGCCGAGAGCGCGCTCGTCAAAGCGAAGAACGCGGCCGAGGCGCTCGAGCGGATGAAATCCGAATCGCTTGCGATGATGAGCCATGAGCTGCGAACACCCGTCAACGGAGTGCTCGGACTCGCGCAACTGCTCGTTCGCTATGAGCTTCCCGACGGTGCTGCGCAGATCGTGCGCCGCATGATTCAGGCGGGCAAAACGCTGGCCGTGATCATCAACGACATCGTCGATCTTGCATTGCTCGAAGTCCGGCACATCCGGCTAGACCGTCGCCGCTTCGATTTGCGTGAAGTGATCACGGGGGCCGCCACGCTGGCGAGTGCCGCGGCCGCGGAAAAAGGGCTGACGGTTCGCGTGAGCGTGCTCGCGCCGTTGCCGTCAGCCGTATTCGGCGACCCCGCGCGCTTGCAGCAGATCATCATCAACCTTGTCAGCAACGGCATCAAGTTCACCGAGTCTGGAGATATCGAGGTCAAGACGGATGTCGAGGCGCGCGGCGACGATTCGATCGAGATCGTCATCGAAGTGACTGATACGGGAATCGGCATCGCACCCGATGTCATCCCACGGCTCTTCCGGCCGTTTTCGCAGGCGGAAACCGGACACGAAAAGCGCTTCGAAGGAACCGGTCTTGGCCTTGCAATCAGCAAGGGGCTCGTTGAAGCAATGGGCGGCTCGATTTTGGTGCGCAGCGAGGTCGGGAAAGGCTCGACCTTCGCGGTGCGTTTGTCGTTCGCATTGGCGGAGCGTGAAGAAAGCGCGCCGCAGAACCCGCCAGCATCGCGCGTGCTGGTTGTCGATGACGTGGCGCTGAATCGCGACGTCGTGAGCGAATTGCTACGCGCCGAAGGGTGCGATGTGATGTCGGCCGGCTCAGGGCAGGAAGCGCTGGATATCCTCAAGACGCAGCATTTCGATCTCGTGTTGATGGATATCCGCATGCCGGTGATGGACGGACTCGCCACCACTGCCGCGATCCGGTCGAGTCACGAGCCGCATCGTCACACAGGCCCGATACTCGGGTTAACCGCGAATCCGCTGCCCACGGACAGGCCACTCTATTTGCTGCGTGGCATCGACGGGATCATCGAAAAGCCGGTCGAGATGGAAACGCTGCGCTCGGCATTGAGACAGGCGGCGCAGCCGGCGCAATCTGGTGTGGTCGAGGAACCGGAGCGCATTGAACGGTTGCGCCAGAAGCTGGGACAAGATCGGACCCTGCGCATCGTCGCGGCGTTCGCGCAAACCGCCAGCGATGCGCTCGAAGGAATCGCGAACGGCTGCGCGCGGGCGAGCCTCGAAATGGTCGCCGAAAACGCGCATCGCCTCGCGGGCGCCGCGTCGAACGTCGGGTTTCAGCAGCTTGCGGATACCGCTGCTGACCTGGAGCAGATCGCCCGAACAGGAAGCGCGCTGGAGGTCTCGGATGCGGCGTTGACTGTCGTCACCATTTACCGCGACGTGGAGCGCTGTGTACGCGGCTTGCTGTCGTCTGCGGCGACTTGGCCCGTGAACAGATACCCGGTGCCGTGAACGGTTTTGATGAGTTGCGGATTGTCCGGATCCGCCTCGATCTTGCGACGCAAACGACGCACAAGCGTGTCGACCGTTCGGTCCATTGACTCGAAGCGCCGCCGCTTGATCGCCGAGATCAGCCGCTCCCGCGACATTGCCTGGCCGGCGTTCCTGACGAATACCAGCAGAAGATCAAACTCCGCGGTTGTGAGGGGCACGCTTGCGCCCGCCGGATCGGTCAGGCTACGGCCGCGTGTGTCGAGCCGGAACTGACCGAACGACAGCGTCGAGGGCGCAGTCACGCTGCGGCTGTGCTCCACACGCCGCAGCAGGTTGCGCACGCGCGGCAGCAGTTCACGCTCGTCGATCGGTTTGGCGATGTAGTCGTCCGCGCCGTATTCGAGGCCGAGAATGCGATCGACCTTGTCGTTGCGGCCTGTGATCAGAATGATGCCCATCTCGGACTTCTCGCGCAGATCGCGTGTCAACGACAGGCCATCGCGTCCCGGCAGCCGGATGTCCAGCAGCACAAGATCCACGGGACGGACGCGCATCATGCGGTCCAGTTCGTCGGCGTCGGCCGCGCAACAGATTTCGTAGCCCTCCGCCTCCAGAAAGCCTTCGAGTGTTTCGCGAATCGACGGGTCGTCGTCGACCACGGCAATGCGCTGGGGAGTTCGGCTCGGCTGCATGTGTTCCTCACGAATTCTTCGCTCGTCGATCCGGAAGTGCGCCACTGTTCGTTCGCGACTGGACCGCCCCCGCCTTCCCTGTAGCGGTTTCGCGCTTCTGTTCACAAATTTTAACAAACCACCATAGCCTGTTCAATTGACAGTGCAGACTCGTTCACAAGATCGCCCGATAGTTAGCACACCCCCCAAAAGAAACCGGATCAGGAGATGAGCATGGATGTCAAGCAACAGATTTGCGGCATGGACGCGGTCGCCCTCGCGAGGGCCATTCGCAGCAAGGAGCTTTCGCCTGTTGAAGTGGTCGAGGCACATCTGGCGCGGATAGAAGCACTCGAGCCGTCGATCCACGCTTTCTGCACGATTACGTCGCAAGCGGCGCGCGAGCAGGCACGCGAAGTGGAAACGCGCATTCTGCGTGGCGACGACGTCGGTTCACTGGCGGGCGTACCCGTCGGCATCAAGGATCTGGTTTCCACGGCAGGCATCAGGACCGCTTCCGGCTCGCCCGCATACAAGGATTTTGTGCCTGACGAAGACGACGTCGTTGTCGAGCGTCTAAAACGGGCTGACGCAATTATCGTTGGAAAGACCAATGTGCCGGAATTCGGATACAGCGGTGTTGGCCACAACCCGGTTTTCGAAACCACCCGAAACCCGTGGAATCTGGACATGACGCCCGGCGGCTCCAGCGCGGGTTCCGGCGCGGCGGTGGCCAGCGGAGAGGTGCCGTTTGCCATTGGCAGCGACGGCGGCGGATCGATCCGCATTCCGGCGGCGCACTCAGGAATTTACGGCATCAAGCCGTCGATGGGGCGAGTGCCGCTCTATCCTGGCTGCCGCGATGAACGCTACCCGGGTGTGTCGAGCTGGGAGAGCCTCGAGCATATCGGTCCGATGAGCCGAACAGTTGCAGACAGCGCGCTGATGCTGTCCGTGATCGCCGGCCCTGATTCGCGCGACCGCCATTCGCTGCCGGCCGCTGGTTTCGACTGGCTCAACGCGCTCGACGGCGACCTGAAAGGGCTGCGCGTTGCGTACAGCCCGGACTGGGGTTACGCGGCCGTCGACCCGCAGGTGCGCCGCGTCGTCAATGACGCGGTGCGTGTCTTCGAGCGCGATCTGGGCTGCAACGTCGAGATCGCGCACCCCGGGTGGAGCGATCCCTTCGACGCGTTCTGGGCAATCGTCGCGATGGACACCGATCTCAAAGGCATGCGCGCGATGGCGGCACAGTGGGGCAAAGAGATGTCGCCGCATCTGGTCGCGTTCCTGAATCATCCGTGGACCGCGGAGGACTTCACCAACGCGATGGTGACCCGCAAGAGCGTCGTGAACAAGATGTGGCGCTTTATGACGGACTATGACCTGCTGCTCACGCCGACGCTGACGGTCCCGCCTTTCCCGGTTCACTGTCAGGGACCCGAGAAAACCGACGGACGCATGGTCGCGCCGACACAGTGGCTCTCGTTCACCTATCCGATCAACCTCACCGGCCAGCCGGCGGCATCCGTGCCGGCAGGCTTTACGAACGACGGGCTGCCGATCGGGCTACAGATCGTTGGCCGCCATCTCGACGATCAGCTGGTGCTGCGCGCGTCGGCGGCATTTGAGCGGGCGCGTCCGTGGCGCAACACCCTGCCGCCGCTGCTCAAGGAACTCGGCCTCGTCCAGTAAACCGTGCATCCAGACCAGGAACCAGGGGAACATCATGACCAGTTCGACCGACCAGCACGGGCTCGACGAAGAGTTCGAGCACAAGCCCGTCCCGCTCTCGCACCGTCACCGGTTATCTTCGGTCGCGGCGGTGTGGTTCGGCTTTCCGATGATCATTACGAACGCAGTATTCGGCGGAGTTATCGCCTATAACCTCGGCTTTTCGCGGGCGCTGCTCGCGATCCTGATGGGCAACGCCATTCTGCTGACATACGTCGGTACGTTGAGTTTTATCGCCGGTAGTACCGGTCGCAATTTTGCGCTTCAGGCCGAGCGTACGTTTGGCAAAAAGGGCTACGCAATCACATCCGGCTTTCTCGCGAGCGTCGTCGTCGGATGGTATGCGTTTCAGACCGGCCTCACCGGCACGACGGTACATGCGTCTTTCGGCTGGAACGAAACGGCGACTATCATCGTGGCCACGCTGCTCTATACCGCTGTGACGTTCGTCGGCATTCGTGCGCTGTCGATCGTCGGCATGATCGCCGCGCCACTCTATGTGGCGCTCGGTCTCGTAGCGCTGTACCTGATCGGATCGGCGCACGCACTATCAACAGTGTTTCTTTACGACGGGCTTGGCATGAACAGCCTGATGTCCTTCGGCGGCGCCGTCACGTTGGTGGTGGCGACCTTTGCTGATTCCGGCACGATGACCGCGGATTTCACACGCTGGTCAAAGGACGGAAAGAGCGCGGTCTACGCGACACTCACCGCGTTTCCGTTTGCGAACCTGATTGCACAGGTGTTCGGTATCGCGATCGTATGCGCGGGGGCCGCTGCAGCGCCGGCGACGCAGGGTGGTAACTTCATGCCGGTTCTGACCAGCCATGGCGGCGTGCTGTCGGGCATTGCGCTGATTTTCGTCTTCGTGAACCTCGGGTCAGTGTGCACGCATTGCCTGTACAACGGCGCGGTGGGCTGGGGACGCATTGCGGGCAAAAAGATGAGAACCATGACGGTCCTGCTCGGATTGCTTGGCGGCCTGCTGGCGTTGGCTGGCGTGTGGAGTCTGTTCCTGAACTGGCTGAACCTGCTCGGCGTGCTGGTACCGCCAATCGGCGCGGTGATCATCGTCGATCAGATCTTCGTCCGTCATTATTCGTACGATGAAGACGTACCGAACTTTCGTGGCAGCGCGTTCGCGGCGTGGGCACTCGGCGCGCTCGCCGCGTTGCTCGTTCACGGGATGGCACCGTGGTTTTCCGAAGCGGTCGCGGGGATGCTCGTAGGTGCGGTAGCCTATTACGCGCTGTCGCTGGGGGCGAAGCGCGCAGTGCGTCAGCGCAACGGGTTGCTTTAGCGGACGGTTGCCGTTTGGCGGGGTCGCCAAACGGTAGCTCAGGCTCCATTCAGATCTGCTCCGTCGCACTTCAGTCGCCGCGACGCACGCATGTCTCTTACGTCTGTCACGGACCCGCAGTGTCAGGTCGCGGCGGCTAGCGCCCGCCTCATCGTGGCACCGACCACATCGACGATGGGTCAAGAGGCTGACTTCGACCCTGTAGAGCCGTTCGAACTCAGGGCACCGCAACGACCGCTTCCGAAGTACTTCAGCCGCTTGCCCCATCGGGTTGATCGCCCAGGCAGGACGGAGAGATCGCGCCTGGCAGAGACGGGAGTACCCGTGAGCCATTCTGCACGCAGGCCCAGCGCGCCTGGCTTAGAAACGGTGACGCAGGCCCACAGTCGCTTCTACCTGATTGCTCGTGGACGACGGCGCGCTCACTCCGTTAATCCAGGCCACACCCAGTGGGGAGTTGCTGCCCGCGCTCAGCCCCTGCCAGGTTCCCTGTACGTATGCATCCGTTCGGCGGGAGAAACTGTAGTCTGCCATCGCGCTCACCTGGTTCCAGTGCGGACTGCCGCTGCCTGCGTTTCCACCCGCGCGCGAATACGTATATGCAGCCGAAAGTTCAACGGCTGGGTTCAGCGCATATCGGAAGTTACCTTCGAAGTTCTGGAAGTGCGTGCTAAAGCCAGTCTGAAACAGACCCGTCAGATTGGTCTGCGTGTACACGAAGCCTGCAACTGCTGGGCCGAACGTGTAATTCACGCCCGCGCCCCAGGTTTGCTGGCGGGCGGCAAGCGCGCCTAACGGAACTGCGGTTGGTGACAGTAGCCCCTGGACCGAAGAGCCGGTCGTATCGGTCACCGCGCCACCTGTATTGACCTCGCCAGGTGTCCTGGCAGCGCTATTCAGATGCAGATAGCCCGCCCCAAAGTTCAGGGGCCCCCAGACGTAGGACATGCCCACACTCCAGGCACGATTGTTTGCAAAGCCACCGGCCTGATTCGAGAAACCATACAGCGCGCCGATCTTGAATCCGTAATATTCCGGACTCTGATACTTGACCGAGTTATTGATCTGGAACGAATCGTTAAGGTTGTCGACGTCGAATGGGTGAGCGAAGTGCACACCGCCAAATTCCGTGCCCGTCAGCGAAAGCGGCGCCACGAAGTCGACCATGTCATCGGTCTGGCGACCTAGCGTGAGCGTGCCATATTCGCGGCTGGTCAGACCAACAAAAGCCTGGCGGTTGAAGAGGCGGTTATTCGACGACAGTTGCCCGTTGTTCACGTTGAAGCCACTTTCGAGGGTGAAGATGGCCTTCAACCCGCCGCCCAGATCTTCGGCTCCCCGCAGCCCCCAGCGGCTGTACTGCACTGAACCGCTGGTCATCTGCCAGTTGCTGTGGCCGCCCGAACCCGTTCCAGAGATCTGGCTATTGGTATAGGTCAGCCCCGCGTCGATCAGGCCATACAGCGTCACACTGCTCTGGGCATGCGCCGTCCCCGTCAGGGTGACGAGCGCAGCGCCGGCTAAGAGGCACTTTTTCATGCGCTTGCTCCAGTTAATACCGAACGACGGGATACACCTGGAATGCTTCACACAGAGCGTTGCCGAACCTGGCTGCGAGCGTCTCGCCAGAAAAGTATAGGGCGTTTTTGTCAGGACGCAGGGGCGGGCGCGGTTCCCGCGTTATCCGGCTCCTTCGCGGCATTGCTGTCATCCGGGTCAACCTCAGTCCGCTTACTAATGCTGACTGGACTTCTGAGTGTCCCATTGGTCCCGCCGTCGAATGGTCTGTGATGGCCGGGACGCAGCGGCGCGGGACCCTATCGCCGTCCTGCAATGACTGGTTCGGAGCAGATCGAACAGGCGCTATCGACCCGTTACGGTCGGTCGTCCGATCGTGGTCCCTTCGTCGCGTTTTGAAGTACAACGGTCATCCGACGGCGGATGTTGTTGGTCGGGCATCGGCCAACACGGTCAACCGCGAATTAACATCCCTTGATGCGCAAAAGCGGTATTCGTCAAACTGCGGCAACTTCAACTTTAGAGCACTGCGTACTGACCGCTCGTGATCTCGGCAGAAACCTCGCTCTGCCCTACCGCCAAGTGCCACTGTCGAGGACGGCGGACAAGGCTGCCGGCGAATCTGGAAATCCCGTCAGGGCTATCGATTTTGGCTGACACTTTCTAGCGGTCTCCAAAACAGGATCAGTTCGGAAGATGGGCCGCAAGAATGCATCCGATTCGGCATAGGCATCGAGCGGAAGCACATGCGCTACGTATTGGTCCGGCCGGACAACGACGAGCGCACCCCGCTCGCGATCGATATCACGCTCATCGAAGATATCAGTCGACGCGTTCTCCCAAATGCCTTTTCTTGGTCGATCGGGCCGTATCGTCCTTCGCAGCAACAACGACGCATGCAGATCATCGAGCAAGACTTCTCGATGAGGCTCCTGCAACACGGCCCAGCGCCCCCCCTGTTTACCCTGAAATCACGAAGCGCTTTGGGAGTCTCCGTCGATCGGGATCAATTGACCTGAAATAGATCGTCCTGCATCGGATGCAAGAAAGACGGCAAGCGCCGCGATGTCGGCCGGATCGACGAAACGCTTGATCGACTGATTGCCGAGCGCCGCCGCTTTTTCTTGTTCGACTGTGCGGCCGCTCGCAGACGCGCGTCCGGAAAGCACCTGTTCGATGCGCGGACCTTCGACGGCGCCCGGCAAGATCGCATTGACGCGAATGCCGAATTCACCGAGTTCGCGCGACAGCGTCTTCGTGAAACCAATGAGGCCCCATTTCGTCGTCGAATAAGGACTTCGATTCGGATAACCGAAGCGTCCGGCCAGCGACGACATGACGAGCACGACGCCCGCGCTCGATTGCTTGAGCAGCGGAATGGCGTGCTGCGTGACCGTGAACGTTCCGGTCAGATTCACGCGGAGCACGGCTTCCCACGCGTCCGGGTCCATGTCCGCGACGCTCGCGGTCGGCCCGGCGATGCCCGCGTTGTTGACGAGCACGTCGAGACCGCCGAGCGCGGCCGCCGCATCCGCGACCATGTTTGAAACCGCCGCGCGATCCGCGATGTCGCACACCGCCGTCTTCACGCCGGGCAATTGCGTCTGCATGTTTTGAAGCGCGGTTTCGTCGATATCGCAGACAAAAACGCTCGCGCCGTCCGCGACGAACGCTTCCGTGATCGCGCGCCCTATTCCGCCCGCGCCCGCCGTTATCAGGACGCGCTTGCCTTTCGATGTGGTCATGAAATCCTCGATTTACTTATTCGCAGGCCGCGCGGATGAAGTCGGGAACGGGAACGGCTTTGAGCCGGCCATCGGCCTGTTTGACGCACAGCGCGCGCGTCGCGCGGCCTTCGCAGATCAAGCTCTCGCCGCGCATGATCCGATGGCTCTGGATAAAAGCTTTGCCGCGCCACTCTTCGACGCGGCTGTGAATGTCGAGCCGTTCGCCGTAAGTCGCGGAATTGACGAAGCGCGTGTGAAACTCCAGCAGCGGCGGGCCGATGCAATCGGGCAACGCGTCCATCTCTCGCCACGGCGGCAGGCCGCACTGTATAAAGTAGTCGTGCGAGGCGGCGTCCATCCAGCGCGAAAAGTTGGGGAAAAAGACGATTCCGGCCGGGTCGCAATCGCCGAATTGAACATCGATCGAATAGACAGTTTGTTTACTCACGAACTTATGCTCCGGATACCAGTGCAGACATTGTGCGGGTTTCGCCGACGCCACACTGTCGGCGCGGCGACAGTTCACGTTCCGTCACGCGCGAGCGGCGTCGGAGGACGCGCATGACGCGGCAAACAAAAGTCGTCACGGCGACGCTGTCGGTCGACGAACTGCTCGCGCAATCGCCGTGGTTCGTCGCGCTGGATGATGCCGCGAAAACCCGCGTGCGCCCCGACATCACGGAACGTGCGGTCGCCGCCGGTCAGTCTTTGGGCCGTCACGGCGAACGGCAGCAGATGTGGTTCGGCGTGCTCGAAGGCATCATCAAATGGTCGATCACCGCGCGCGACGGGCAGACCGTAACGCTCGGCGGCCAGTCGATGGGCAGTTGGTTCGGCGAAGGCACGCTGATCCGCAACGCGCCGCGCGAATCCGATCTCATCGCGCTGCGCGACAGCCGCGTCGCACAGATTCCGCGCGCCACCTTCGTCTGGCTTCGCGAAAATCGGCCGTCGTTCAACGAATTTCTGCTTCATCAGATGAACGAGCGTCTGCACTGGTTCATGGGCGCGGTCGCCGCGCACGGGCTGCTCGACACCGACAGTCTCGTCGCGCGGGCGCTGGTCGGCATGGTGCAACCGCTGTCCAACCCGAGCGGCACGGTACATTTGCCGCTGTCTCAGGAAGAGCTTGCCAATCTGGCCGCAGTTTCGCGCCAGACGTGCAACAAGGCGATGACGCGCTTCAAGAACGCCGGTCTTGTGCGGACGGAATACGGCAGCATCGTCGTGCTGGATCTGCCCGGGCTCAACGCGCTGTCGCGGTAGATTCGCGGACGGTTCTTCGAAAGAACGGCTCAGTGTTTACGCTCATCCCAACTGTCGCGCAATCGACAGTCGTGGCGGCGCTCACTCGAAATAATGCGTGTCAACCCAGTCCAGGAGACGCGCAATGAATCGCACCAGTCCGCTCCCCGCCGCAGCCGTATTCGTCGAGCGCCCGTCGGGGCAATTGGTGGAAGACGCGGTCTTTCGCAAAATCACCTGGCGCATCATGCCGATGATCCTGATCGCGTATGTCTTCGCGTTTCTCGATCGCATCAACATCGGCTACGCGCAGCTCCAGATGAAGCAGGATCTCGCCTTTTCCGATGCCGTCTATGGCCTCGGCGCGGGCATTTTCTTCGTGACATATCTGCTGTTCGAAGTGCCCAGCAATCTGCTGCTTGAAAAGATCGGCGCGCGGCTGACGTTTCTACGGATCATGGTCCTGTGGGGCCTCGCGTCCGCCGCGACCGCGTTTGTTTCCGCGCCGTGGCAGTTCTACGGCATCCGGCTGCTGCTCGGAATTTTCGAAGCGGGATTCTTCCCCGGCATCATTCTGTATCTGACCTACTGGTATCCAAGCCAGCGTCGCGGCCGCGTGACGGGTCTGTTCCTGTTCGGCATGCCGATCACGGGTGTGCTCGGCGGCCCGCTGTCGGGCACGATCATGAGCGGCATGGAAGGCATCGGCGGGATGCATGGCTGGCAATGGCTCTTTCTCGTCGAAGGATTGCCGACCGTGCTGATCGGCGTGCTGCTGTATCGCCTGTTGCCGAACAAACCGGCCGGCGCGCCGTGGTTGAACGACACCGAAAAAGCACTCGTGCAGTCGGTTCTCGATGCCGATCATCGCGGTGACGTCAAACCCGGGCATCACGGCCGTCTCGCCGCCGCGCTGGCCGATCCCAAAACCTACGTGCTGGCCTTCGTCTACTTCTGCTGCGCGTGCGCCGTCTACACGCTCACGTTCTGGCTGCCGACGATGATCAAAGGTCTCGGCATCGCCCCGATCGCGACGATCGGCTGGTACACCGCCGTGCCATATAGCTTCGGCGCACTCGGCGTGCTCGTCATCAGCCGCAGTTCGGACCGCTTCAAGGAACGCCGCTGGCACGTCGGCGGCACGCTGGTTCTCGGCGCGGCGGCGCTGGCATCGACATCGTTTCTCGGCACCGCGATCGTCCCCGTCATGGTTCTGCTGTGCGTCGCCGCGTTCTTTATCTTCGGCGGCGGATCGCTCTTCTGGTCGATTCCGCCCACTTATCTCGGCCAGGAAGCGGCGGCGGCCGGCATTGCGGTCATCAGCTCGCTCGGCATTCTCGGCGGCTTCGCGAGTCCGACGCTGATCGGCTGGATCAAGTCCGTGACCGGCAGCATTCAGATGGGCCTTCTCGCATTGACCGCGCTCGTCATCTGCGGCGGACTGACCATTTTGCTTGGATTGCCGAAGAGCGCAGTCCGCGTCGGCACGATCGACGACGCAAGCGCGCACTGACCGCCCTCTTTCTTCAGAACCTCATTCTTCATCGGAGAACACCATCATGAGCAAGCCCAAAGTCATTGTGACCGTTGCGCCCACCGGCGGCATGGCCACCAAGAAGATGAACCCGAATCTGCCCACGCAGCCGCAGGAAATCGCCGACGATACCTACCGCTGCTACAACGCAGGCGCGAGTGTCGTGGCGGTCCACGCGCGCCGTCCCGACGATCAGGCGACCTGCGATCCGGCCATCTACAGCCATATCAACCGGCTGATTCGCGACAAGTGCGAGATCATTTTGAACAATTCGACGGGCGGCGGTATCGACGGCGACATGGTTCGCGAGCTCGACAACGGCCTCTGGGAAATTCAGTGGGAAGAGCGTCTGAAAGGCATGCAGGGTGATGGCGTCGAAATGTGTACGCTCGACGCGCAGACGGTGATCGCGAGTTTCGGCGGCAAGGAGATTCTCGTCGCGACGCCGCCTTCGCGCATCCGCCAGATTGCCGAGATGATGAAAGCGCGTGGCATCAAGCCCGAATGGGAAGTGTTCGGTCTCGCCGATATCGTTCAGGATGTGCAGCGCGCGATCAACGACGGCCTGGACGACGCGCCGCATTTCATCAACATCGTGATCGGCGCGAATGCGTTTCAGGGCGCATTGCCCTACACGCCGCGTCTGTTGCAGACGATGGTCGATCATCTGCCGCGCGACACCGTGTTCAACGTGAGCGCGATCGGCGCTGCGCAATTGCCCGCCGCGATGAATTCGCTCTTGCTGGGTGGCCATGTGCGCGTCGGGCTCGAAGACAACCTGTATTACCGGCACGGCGAACTGGCGACGAACGTGCAACTGGTCGAGCGGCTCGTTCGCATGGTGCGCGAGATGGGTTACGAACCGGCGACGCCTGAGGAAGCGCGCGAGATCATCGGACTGCGGCCGCTGCACGCAACCGTCGATGCCGCCTGTCTGGAGCACTGAGCCATGACGAAGATCGCGATCGTCGGCACGGGCGTGATCGGCGCGGGATGGGCCACGCATTTTCTGGCGCATGGTTTCGACGTCATCGCGACCGATCCCGCCGAGGGCGCGGAGTCGCGCCTGCGCGGGTGGATCGACGAGAACTGGCCGGTTGTCGAGCGACTCGGTCTTTCGGGTGATGCCTCGCGAGAAAGGCTGGTCTTCATGACCGATTTAACCGCAGCGTTGCGCGATGCCGATTTCATTCAGGAAAGCGGCCCGGAGCGACTCGACGTCAAACAGGCGTTGATCGCCGACATTGAACGCGCGGCGAAGACGGACGCGATCATCGCGTCTTCGTCGTCGGGATTGCCGGTCAGCGAGATTCAGGCTCACGCGCAGCATCCGGAGCGGATCGTACTTGGGCATCCGTTCAATCCATCGCACATCATTCCGCTGGTCGAGGTCGGCGGCGGACGGCTCACATTGACGGAATACATAGACCGGGCGATGACGCTCTACGCTTCAACTGGCAAGAAGGTTATCCGCATCAACCAGGAAGTCAAAGGTCATATTGCTAATCGCCTGCAAGCGGCGATTTGGCAAGAGGCGATCAGTCTGGTACAGCGCGGCATTGCCTCCGTGGAGGATGTCGACACCGCAATCTCCTACGGCCCCGGTCTGCGCTGGGCCCTCCTCGGTCCGTTTCTCAACCTTCATGCTTCCGGCGGTCCCGGTGGCATCACACATGTGCTGCGGCATCTGGGCCCAGCTCAGCGCGAGTGGGCGAGAGATCTGGGCACGTATCCCGAGACGGACGACTACATCGAATCGATCGCGAAGGGCGTCGAAACGAAACTACAGTCGCACGACTTTGCCGAAATGATTCGCCAGCGCGATCAATTGCTGATCGAATTGCTGGAAGCGAAGCGCGAGCTCTCTCAGATTCCATAGAGCCAGCAATGCGAGATGAAGAAGAAACCGTCTGCGCTCATCAGCCCTTCAAGGCGACAGAAAGTGAACCTATCGATTAGCGGGCTGCGTCAGTGCGCACGGACATTCGTAGGCCGCACGGCGGGTTACGGAGCGAAGCCGACGTCTGAATGTCCGCGCAACCGCCGGGTAGCTGTCCGCAATTGGCCGGCTAGTGCCCGACGACCGAGCGCGACGATCGCCTCGGGCGCGGTTCTCATGCGAAAGGCATAACACGACCCGAAAGAGACAATGGCCTTTCGCGAAAGCGGTCATTCCAACAAACCGAAACGGAAATGTGATGCGGCCACCGAGAGTCGGTCTGCTCAAGAGCGTGTGTGGTTTCCGAGTACTGAATTGATCGATTTGCCTGCGCGCTACGGCAAAGCTAGTACTGGTATGCTTGGCAACCTACACGAGCGCGCGCCGAGCGGGCTCGTGGCTCAACATAAAGTTCAGCCGCACGGGGCGGATCAAAACTGGACGAAAATTCGCGATGAGCACTGCATTGAACGACGACCCGCTGCACACTGCTTTACCGCTAAGCCGCTTGTTGTTGCCATCGGGGCCGCCGACGCTTGCGCCCGGCATGCACAGCAATTTCAGCGTTCAAGGCGACGCCCGACAAAGCTTCCTGGCCTGGCAGGAGCGTATGAGTCCAGTCTACGACATACGGCCTTCGTCAAAGCAAGCTGAGGATACGTTCGATGCATCACTGTCTCGTTACACGATCGACAATCTGAGCTTCTTCGACTTCCGCACCGGGCCCAACCTGGCTGTGCGATCGTTGGGTCGGGTTTCGACCGAGAGCATTCGCGACATCAGCTTCAGCGTATTCCTTGAAGGGCCACCGGGGCAGTTCCTGGGCGGCAAGCCACGGCTAGACGCGCCGCATATACCGCAAGTGCCAAGTATCCTCGCGCTGGACATGGATCAGCCGTGCACGATCCGGAGTTTTCATGGTCGAATACTGCTTCTTTTTGTGCCGCGCGCCCTGGTGGAAAGGTCGTTCCCTGATGCCGCCTCGCTGCATGGCCGCTGGATTCACGCCACCACCCCTTTGACACGCATACTGATTGAGCATCTGGTGGCGCTAAAGCTACAAATCGTCGGACTGAGCAAGGAAGAAGCGCATCAGTCCCTTGTCAATGCGGTAGAGCTACTCGTTGCAGCTTTCAGCCGTCAAGCGGGTCTTTCCGGGAACGGCCGGGCAGCGGTACGTGCGGCTGTCTATGGACAAGTGCGGCGGCATGTCGAGGCCAATCTGCACGATCCGGATTTGTCGCCTGACACCGTGTTGGCATCGCTGCATCTCTCGCGCGCCAGCGTGTACCGTCTCTTTGAGCATGAAGGCGGCCTGGCCGCTTATATTCGTAGCCGCAGGCTGCGAATGGCGGCAGATGAGTTGGTGCGCTTTCCGCATATGGAGGTACAGGACATTGCCTTCGGGTTGGGTTTCAATGACGCCTCGAGCTTTACGCGTGCATTCCGTCGCGCCTTCGACATCGCGCCACGGGAATTGCACGAGTATGCGCCGTTGCTCCAGCGCAAACATGCAAGACGGAAGCGCTTCACATAGACGGGCGATGTTAAACAGATTGGATTGTTAGCTGCGATCGGGGGCGCGAAATCACGTGGCCGCGTAAGTTCGACAGAAGCCTCGACAGCGCAGAGGAGCCTGCTGATTGGCAACGATCTACGCAACCTTGCCAAGTGACCGAAACTGGCCGGCTAGTGCCCGACGACCGAGCGCGACGATCGCCTCGGGCGCGGTTCTCAGGCGAAAGGCATAACACGACCCATTGCCGTCGTACGAACCTCCATTGTCGCAGTGACCGCTTCGAGGTGCGGAGCGGACGTCCACCCAATGAGTAGTTCTCTTCAGCACGTTTCTGGTCTTCGTTGTCCTGTCACGACAAGGGCGACCGGCAGCCTTCCGCTCCACAGAGGTCATCGGTTTTCCTCCGGGCGTCGGATATCGCCAAGGGTCAAATCTGGCGAGGAGCACATGAACTGAATCAAACCGGCAGGCGTAAGATGCGCCGTATCCGCCCTCAACAAAGTCGGTCATGTCTCCCGGGCCGCGGAACGGCTGGCAGTTTGATGATCCGAGCTCGACTTCCGTCATGCCGTATCCTCGCGGCATTCGATTCGAAACGTAGCCCACACCGGGCGTGCTCTCAAAGGACTGAGAAGATGAGAATCCGACGCGATCCGCACGTCTTCATTGCAGCAGCCTTGAGCGCTGCGCTCGCAGTCAGCCTGGCCGACGGCGCTTGGGCACAGCAAGCGACCAATAACTCCGGCGCGGGCAACAACAACGGTGGCGGCATGCAGCAGATTCAGCGTCAAGGTGACATCGAGTTCGTATCGGGCGGCGTCGGCGCCGACGAGTCGCATGCGCTGGAGCGAGCGCGCAGCCAGTGGCCGCTTGGGCTGAGTTTCACTGGCTCGGGTTTGGACTACGTTGCCGACGTGCAAGTTAGGATCGTTGATCCCCACAACGCGAACGTACTAAACGCAACGTCGCAGGGCCCGTACATGCTGGTGCGACTGCGGCCGGGCCGGTACACCGTACATGCGAGCTACAAGGGCAACGAGCAGAGCAAGGCGGTAACCGTGCCAGCTAAGGGCAGCGCCAGGTTGACCTTCGATTGGGCCTCTCAATAAGGGGGATGGGGCCTCCCGGCCAAGCTAGGCCATAGGCCCAACTCGATCAGCATAACTACGCGCCCTTAAATTCCCCGCGGGACGGAGGAGGGGTCTGTCCATGGCCGGTCGGTAGCGTGAGGAATGGCGCGTTGGCCGGAGCAACGTCGCAGCTTTTCGCGCAAATCAATAGTCGGACCACGTATGTAGCAAAAGATTTGTATTCCGACGGCGAGTTGTGCAGACTCTTGGCGCAGGATTCTCAGTGCTGTCGCTCATGCTCCCGGTTTTTATTTGGTAATTTGTCCTGGGTCCACTTGCGTAAGGGGACGGTCCTGTGTGCTCAATACTGCGATCGCTTTGAGCGTGAAGGTGGCAAGTGCCATGTCGCAAAGCTCCCGGCACACCGAAAGGGTCGCGCTGAGCGAAACCGAATAACGCTGCTGCAGGAATTTCAGCCGAAAGACCCGGCTTGCGCAAGCTGTGCCGAGCGGCAGCCGCAATCGAGGTTCTCAATTCAAGTGCGGGAGGAACATGAACGGCGGAGTATTCAAGGTTACATGCGTCGTCATTCTGTCTACCCTCATCGGGTGGATTCTTTATATCGGTCGGCCGGTGCTTGTTCCGTTAGCGTTTGGTGTGATCGCTACCTATGTCATTTTCGGCATTGCGAACCTATTGCAACGGATTCCGTACATTGGCGCAAAGCTTCCGGTTGGCATCCGCTCGTCGATAGCGGTCGCCCTCCTGGTGCTGACGATCTATGTCTCCATCAACCTGCTGATATCCGACAGGGACCGCCTGATCGCGCTCGCACCGAAGTATCAGGCAACGCTGCTTGCGTTGGTCGGCAAAATCGCTGCGGTCTTGCAGGCGCAAACCGAACCGACCTGGGAGTCCATACGCCGCGACATGTTCGCCAAACTCAATATCCAGGGCATAGTCACCGCGACGTTATCGTCCCTATCGGGCATGATCGTGACGATCTTCGTTGTGGCGCTCTATACGGCGTTCCTCCTTGCCGAGCATGCGCGATTTCGCAGAAAACTGGCACGGATCGCGAACAACGCTGCGGCGATGCACATCGTGAGCGTCGTAAATAAGATCAACGCCAAGATCGGCATGTATCTCGCGCTCAAGGCACTACTCGGTGCGAGCATCGGCCTCCTCAGTTGGGTTTGCATGCTGTTCGTCGGACTGGAACTGGCCGAACTGTGGGCCGTCCTGATTGCGGTCCTCAATTTCGTGCCGTACATCGGGTCAGTTATTTCGGTAGGCTTTCCAACCCTGATCGCGGGTCTTCAATTCGGGCAATGGAGCGAGGTCTTGCTCGTATTCGCTACGCTTTCGGTGCTGAACTTCGTTGTCGGGAGCTTGGTCGATCCGTATCTGATGGGCGAATCGTTGAACCTCAGCCCCCTTGTGATCCTCGTTAGCATGGCAGTCTGGTCCTCGATCTGGGGAGTGGCCGGTGCGTTTCTGGCCGTTCCGATCACGGTTGGTCTTCTGATCGGCTTTTCGTCATTCGAGTCGACGCGTCCCTTTTCGGTGCTATTGACGCACAAGGATTGAGCCTTTGCACATGGCCCTGACCGACTGTCTCGAATTTCGCCCCCGGGGTCGCATACCATCAAACCCCAGGCGAGTCGAAGAACCATTGCCAAAGCCTTTCGCCGGGACCACAGGTCTTGCCCTTGGTGTCTGAAAAAATCCGCAGCAAAATTCCGGCTGGCGCAACCGCAGACGAAGTCATTACAGCACTTTCGTGCCAGCGGATGTGCGCCCGACGTGCCAAGCTTTGACATCCGGGTTACGAACAGAACTCGACTAGCCGTTGGAGGAACCGACGATGACAAACAGAACCCGGCGCACTCACTCAGTGGCGTTCTACGCGAAGGCTGCATTGACCGCTGTCCGAGGCGAACGCACGCTGGCAGAACTGGCTCAGCAGTTGGATGTTCCAAAATGGAAAACTTCCGGGACCGATACAATCTAACAGGCGTGAGTTCTGAAAAAAATCATCAACTGGACGACTCGCAAGGAAAAAAACAGGTACGCAATACTCAGTGCAATCTGTAACCCAAGGTGCCACCGCAATCTCGCCAGCTTTCGCAATCCATCGATGAAGTTGAGCGCCGTGAGTCCGCATCCTGCTCCGGCGACGACGTAACCCGCTAACAAGGGATTCGACAGGCCAGGCAGGTGGATCGTATCGAAGTTTCTTACCGTCTCGAAGCCTGCTGCAACAATGATGGTGGCAACCAGAAGATTTCTGGCGTGCTCGAAAACTGCTCTCAGGCCACCGTGATCGAAGAGTGCCTGCCCGATAGAACCCGTAACGAATTTCATTGAATTCCTCCATCGTAAGCTCGGCCCGAGGCTATCACTGCCGTCAGTAGGTTTTGACTCGCGCGGATCGCTGAACCGCGCAGCGGGCGTAAAAGGCGGCATCCAGCGAATTGCTATGGCAAGGTCAAGAGGCTCAACGACCTGCCCGTCCGTCGCAATGCGAGTCAACGTTGAGTCTGTCCGACAAGTCATCAGAATATGACGCGCTCATGACGACGTTTTCAGTGGATTTCCAGCCATGCAAACAAACGGGCCTGCATGGGTGCCGTCTGCGATGCAGCTGGGTCACGCCTGCAAGAAGGTCGACTGAATGCAAAGAACTCTCGCTTTACTAACAAATCGGATTGACAGGCGACGTGGCAGCGCCCCCGCCCTTCCTGCGAAAGTGCTCATTTGACTGTACGGCCGGCCTGGCATAACGTAGATGCGCGTTGTGATAGCAGTGCTGCAGTACATCACGATTCGAGCGGTGGTACATCGCGCCACAAGCCGACTTCCCATTTACTGAGTTGTGGTGAAGCGGACATTGCAACAGATATCGCAGGGGGCAAGCCTCACGTAATCATCTGTCCTGCGACTGACGCGCTTCGCCAGGACCGGCCGGATGGTGATGCAACCCGGTCGTCATCCCATGCCCGATCACGAATACAACCATCGAGCTGCCATGAGTTCCTCTGACGGAAAGCGGAAACTGCGACCTGGATTGCTTCGCTCAATGTTGAGCGCAGCACCCGCTCTGATTTTGGGTCTTGCGTTGACCTCCGCGCATGCGGAAGCAATAGTAGGCGCAAAAGAGATCTGCATGCGGAAAGGGACGTATTCAATGGCTGGCGGTGGCACGACGATTTTCTCTCGCGACAAAACCTGCTTCAGCCCTCCCGTCACCACCCCCTGGCCGTGGGAGAAAAAAGCTGCGCGCACGCAGCTAGGCGCGCCCGATCCTTTCACGCACGTCCGAATAGTCCGGTATGACTATCACGATGCACGGTACCAGTGTGCGAAACGGCATTTGCGCCTGCCGACGATTGGAGAGCTTAAAGCGCTTTTCGCTTACGCAAACACGGGCGATACAGCGGTTACGGGGAACAGATACGCGATCGTTGCACCAGAGGGCGATGGCCGTTATCCTGGCGGTCGACACGGATGGGGAGGCGACAGCCCTTACTGGTCTCACACCTTCGCGGGTCACGGCAAGCACGAGGTGATCGATCTTGGCAACGGCCGGGTCAGCACTCACCACGATTCGTTCAGGAACTATGTGACGTGCGTACGCTGAAAGGGCAATGGGCTCACAGTCGCGCGTGGCCAGGTTGCAACGCGCCCCCACATAGCGCACCTTCTACATAGCGTGTAAATAGTGCCTCGCCTGGACCGGAGTTTCATCCGCCGGGAAGCGTGGACAGAATTTTGCCGGCCCTGCCACTCACATCCTGTGTTGCTTGCTTGCGTGCCGCCAGTTGGTCCCAATCGCCGACAACATCCCGTTATCCGTAAATCGGGAGCAGCAGAAACAACTTGATGACGATCGCATTTGCGATATCAATAAAGAACGCTCCCACCATCGGCACCACCAGGAAGGCCAGATGGGAGGCGCCAAAGCGCGCTGTAATGGCCTGCATGGGCTATCGCGGTCGGTGTCGCTCCAAGGCCGAATCCGCAGTGTCCGGCGGCCAGCACGGCGGCGTCGTAGTTACGTCCCATGACCCGAAAGGTGACGAAAATGGCATAGGCGGCCATCGCGGTCGCCTGCACCACCAGGATTACGAAAAGCGGCAGGGCCAGCGACGCCAGGTCGCCTAAGCGCAGACTCATCAGCGCGATCGCGAGAAAGAGTCCGAGGCTTACATTGCCGAGCAACGACGCCGCGCTCTCAAAAACACGATACCAACCGCGCACGGAAAGGCCGTTGCGCAGCACGACGCCGACGAACAGCACACATACGAACGCGGGCAACTCGAACGCGGTACCAGCCAGGATCCAATCGCCGAGCCGACCGCGAGACAGACGGCAATCAGCGCCACTGTTTCGATCATTGCTTCCGCCATAACCGGCCTCACAGCTTCGGGTTGCTCGAAACCGGTCTCGCCCGCCAGGTCCGATCTAGGCTTCGGGCTAAGCTTATAGCGCGTGATCAGCAAACGCGCGACCGGGCCCCCGATCAATCCCCCAAGTATCAGGCCAAACGTGGCACAGGCGATCGCAATTTCCGTCGCATACGCGAGTCCGTGGCGTTCCGAGAAGACCCTCGCCCCCTCGCCCAGGCTGCGCCCGTGCCGTGGCCGCCCGAGAGCGTCACTGATGCCCCCAGCAGGCCAAGCAGCCGTTCTGCCCTAACGCCCATGCCAGACCGATGCCAAGCGCGTCCTGCATCACGAGCAGGCCAACCACCGCGCCGAGAAAACCGGTCAACGCCCGGCCGCCAGCCTTCAACTCGGTCAGATCTGCGTTCAGGCCGATCGTGGCAAAGAACGTCAGCATCAGCGGCACCTGAAGCGTTGCATCAAAGCGCAGGTCGAACTGCGCGAACCTGCGTAGCAGAAAAGTCAGCAGCGCCACAAGCAGTCCGCCGACAACCGGTTCCGGGATGCTGCAGGTCTGCAGGATGCGACTGCGGGCGAGAATCTGCCGCCCAAGCAACAGGACGAGGGAAACCGCCATCAGGGTTTCCAGCGTGTCGAGGCTCATGATTTGCTTCCTTGATCTTCGGCCTGGCTAACCGGTTTCGCACAATGAGGCGAGCAGCACAGTTCCCTCACTCACCGGAGCAACAGATAGCCGGTCACACCCGATAACATTGACCCGACAATCACCCCCAATCTGACAGGCGTGGAATATTCGGGACTTTCGAAAGCGAGAGAGCCGATAAACAGGCTCATCGTGAAGCCGACGCCGCAAAGAGCGGCGACTCCAGCCAGCTGGCGCCAGCTAGCTCCCTCAGGCAGTGTGGCCTGACGCAGCCCGATTAGCACGGCGCTCGCCCCGCAAACCGCGACGAGCTTTCCGATGAACAGGCCTGCGGCAATGCCAAGAGGCAGCGGTTGCGCCAGTGCGGCAAGCGTCACTCCGGCAAACGGGACACCGGCATTTGCGAAAGCGAAGATCGGCAGGATGCCGAAGGCAACCCATGGGTGAAGGCCATGTTCGATCCGATGCAGGGGCGCCTTGCCTTCAGAATCCAGCGTCGTTAGCGGCACAGCGAACGCAACAGCCACGCCCGCAAGTGTTGCATGAACACCGGACTTCAGAACAAAGACCCACAGGATTACGCCGACGACCATGTACGGCGCGATACGCGTGACTTTCAGCACGTTCAGTCCTATCAGCACGGCGATTGCCAAGGCCGCGAACAGCAGCATCAGGATCGAAAGCCCGGCAGTGTAGAACAGCGCAATGATCGTGATCGCGCCCAGATCGTCGGCAATGGCAACGGCAGTCAGGAATACCTTTAGCGACACCGGCACCCGGTTGCCGAGCAGCGAAAGAATGCCGAGCGCGAATGCAATGTCTGTGGCCGTGGGAATGGCCCAGCCATTCAGGGTTGCGTCGCTTCCCCGGTTCACGAGGAGATAAATGAGAGCCGGCACCACCATTCCAGCCAACCCTGCAGCGACTGGCAGCACGACCTGAGCGGGCGTAGACAGTTCACCTTCAATGACCTCGCGCTTGACCTCCAGTCCGATCAGCAGGAAGAAAACCGCCATCAAACCGTCGTCGACCCACATGAGGAGCGGCTTCGCGAGCGCGAATGATCCCACACGCACCTCCACGGGAATCTTCAGCAGATCGTCGTACGCGGACCGAAGGGGGGTGTTGCTGCAGATCAGCGCGAGTCCCGCGGCGGCGGCAAGCAGCAAACCACCCGCCGATTCCAGCCTCAAGAATTCGGCCATGCCGGCGGTTACCTTGCGGACCGCGTTGTCGATCACCATGGATGTCTCCGTTGAATGCGCAACAACGCCCTAAAAAAATCGGTCATGCACCCGTGGTGCACCGGGCGTCCGGTGTAGCCCGATTTCACATGAATGTCACCGCACCGGTGTGCAGGTCATACATTGCGCCGGCGATCCTGACCTGCCCTTTGTGTTCAAGATCAAGCAGTATCGGGCTGCTGTTACGGATTGTCGCGATCGCCTGCCCCACATTCGATCGCGCCACGGCGTCCACAAACTCCTCGTTCTTGCTACTTCGTTCACCCGTGTATTGTGTTGCTTCGATCGCGGGCCGGATGGTCTCAAGCAGTCCCGTAAGATTACCCAGCTGCACGTTATCGATGGCGCCCTTGATCGCTCCGCACGCCGTGTGCCCCATCACCAGCAGAACTTTTGCACCTGCGACCGCACAGGCAAATTCGAGGCTGCCGAGCATGTCCTGATTGACAATGTTTCCTGCCACGCGGGCATTGAACGTATCGCCAATACCCATGTCCAGGATGATCTCTGCCGGCGCGCGGGAATCGATGCAGCTCAGGATAACGGCTGCCGGATACTGGCCAGTCGCACTCGCGCGCTTTTGCGCAAGGAAATCCTGCTTCTTCATCCTGCCAGAACGGAATCGCTCATTACCCGTTTTCATCATCGCGATGATCTGGTCGGGCGTTAGCGTGTCCCGCTGTGTTTTTGTCAACGCGGCTGCTTCGGCAGGACCAGCCTTGAACCCCACTCCGGCGACAAGTGACACCGCACTTATCCCCGCTTTCAGCCACAGGCGCCGTCCGCCATCCTTGGGCTGCCCAGCAAGGCAACAGCTCGGGTTCGTTTCCATTGCGATTCCTCCTTGACCTGATTGAGAAAGCCTTCATGCGGCATCCTGAACACCCGGTACCGTGCATCGCACATGAGTCCCGCGTGTTCGCGCAGATCGCTGCAGCCGTTTCTGCACTAACTCCGGCAAACATTGTCAGCGCCAGCACATCATCTGGCAGAACCAACCAGGACGGCGATGGCGAGGCGCGCTCACACCAGGTTGCCCGTCACGCTCAATGGATTCGCTCGCGATGCGGCGCTACCGATACGCGGACATACGCACTCCAATTTTCCAGACACATTCGGGGTGGTAGTTCGCCATCGACTTGCTCGCCCCTGTCCGAGAACTGCTTTCATGGCAAGCCATTCGCCTATCAATACAGCAAGGACCGGCATCAGCCTTACGAGCTGCATCCGCCAACATTTGCGGGGAGCGGCAACCGCGTCGGCAATATCCGCCAGATCGGGCTCCTGTTCATGACCTGGCATGATCACACTCCGCGGCGTCCCAGATGAGACGCGGGTCGAACGTCATCGCTGCAAACATGGTCAGCACGACGACTGCTCCGAAGGCAATGGCGGCAGGACCCGCCTCGATGGTGGCCAATGATTTGAACTGCACCAGCGCAACGAGCATCGTGATCACGTATATGTCAAGCATCGACCATCGGCCGACAAATTCGACCGCACGATAGATGCGCGTGCGCTGTTCTGGCAGCCGCTTCGACTGGAGCTGGGTTGAAGCGGTCAGATAGGCCAGTGCGAGGATCTTCAGCATTGGCACAGCCACGCTCGCTATAAACACGATTGCCGCGAGGAGCCAGGACCCGGAAGTCCATAGATAGGCCACTCCACTCATGATCGTGTCCTTCTGTGCACCGAACAGTGAACTGGTGTTCATCACGGGCAAGACATTCGCCGGGATATAGAGCACCGTCGCAGCAATGAGCAGCGCCCATGTGCGTGACAGACTGTTCGGTGTGCGCATATGCAGCGACGCGCCGCAGCGCGGGCAAGACAGGTTCTGCCCGTGCGCAGGCACCCTCGCGAGCAGTCCGCAGTCGTGACACAGCGCAAGACCGTGTTGTGCTGCGGTCACGGCGTCGCATGGCGCTGGCTCGCGCGCCTGCCCAGCGTCGACTGTATCCCTCTCTGCGGTGACCCGCGACCACAGGTCTCTCGGTTCAAAAGCAGCTGCGGCAGCTGCCAGTACGAGCATCAGCGCGCCGAACGACCATAGCGCAACACCGACCGCAACGCTTGCAATGTGCGCTAGCTTGACCAGCGCCACCAGCAGTCCAAGGATGAGCACCTCCGTCATTGTCCAGGGTCCGGCCAGGTGATACAGACGAAACACCATAGCCGTGTGCCACGGTATGCGGTTCACGCTAAGAGGCAGAAGGATCCAGAGCATGCTTGCGGTCTGAACCACCGGCATCAGGATGGTTGTGGCAAACACCAGTCCTGCGAGAGGCCACATTCCGTCCAGGTACAGCACCCGCACAGCGCCGCCGAGCGTCGTCTGGACCACTGTGCCATTGATCGACAGGCCGACAATGGGATAAAGATTCGAGATGACAATCAGCACCATGGAGGCAATACTGAAAGCCAGCGCGTGCGCCAGACCGTTTATTCGATTACGGTACAGCTCGGCGTTGCACCGACGGCAACGCAGCACGCCACCTGGTGACACCTGCGGCAACCGCTGGAGGAGATCACATTCGTGGCAGGCAAAGAGTTCACTGCGATTCATCGGGGCACCTGCTGACCCGGTTGGAGTTCAATGGGCTGGTCATCGTCGACCGGAGGCGTCGTCACCTGCTGCGCCCGGACGATTCAGCCTTCACGACGCCAACGTAAATGTCGCCGCCCTGTGTCTGCGTAAAGTTCAACTGCGCGTTGAATAGACTGCGTTCGGCATCGAGCACACCTCGACGTAGCTCGTGTAGCCGCCGTCGTCGCGAAGTGCGCATAGCTTCGCAACGCCTCGACCTCTCTGCCCAGAACGTCCACCTGCTCGCGCGACTCCGCACAGTAACCAGGGCATCATCCACCTGCTGGAACGCGACCCTGAATCGCCTGGCGCGATCAAATCTGAAGTGCAACACCTTCCTCGTGTAAGGTGCGCACATGCAAAAAAGAAGAACGTATCAACAGCTTCAGCCTGAAGAACGCATAACCATTGCAAGCATGAAGCAGCAGGGTTCGAGTGTTCGGGCCATGGCCCGAATACTCGGGCGCCCGGCATCAACCGTGAGCCGCGAGCTGACCAGAAACACGTGTTCTGCCGTGGGCTATGCGTCTGCGCCGGCGCAGTCGCTCAGCACGAGCCGACGCGAGGCGGCGCGCCCATGTCCCAAGCTGCACCCTCAAAGCGTGTCGTGGCGCGTCGTACTGACCCTGCTGGAATGGAAGTGGTCGCCGCAGCAGATCTCAGGTACCCTCAAGCGCATGTGGCCCAACGATCCGACCCAGCACGTCTCGCACGAGACCATCTACACCGCCATCTATGCGCAGCCACGCGGCGAGCTGCGCCGCCAGCTGATCGCCTGTCTGCGCCACGGCCACAGCACGCGTATGTCACGCAAGCGGGGCACTGACCGGCGCGGCCAGATCCCCGACATGGTGAGCATCCATGTGCGCCCGTTATAGAAATACTTCTATAACGGGCGCTATCCTCAGGTTGGAATTATGGAAGGTTCAAGCGAGCACGTTGCGGCGTCAAACGAAAATCGACGCCGCAGGTGCGTGAACGCCGCGGCATCGAGGCAAGTACGTGATCCATCAGCCAGTTACGAACCATCCATAATTATAGTGACTGCAGAAACCGGAGAAGATCATCTTTCGGTTGATACCGCAGCGGCGTGCGAGACGGTGCCTGGAGTGCCTTCAATGCCTTGTCCTTCATCTGCAGGTCCGCTTCGACATAACGATGAGTGGTAAGTGGACTTTCGTGTCCAAGCCACAGCGCGATGACGGTAACAGGAACGGCGGACTGAAGCATATGCATAGCGACCGAGTGTCGAACAAGGTGCGGAAAAATCCGACGCCGCGCAAGTTCTGGAAACTGTTGCGATGCGCTCTGGACTGCGAGCTTGAGCCGTTCGGTGAAGCCGATGCGCGTGAGCGGCGCGCCGGACCGGCCGGGAAATAGGGGTTCCTCAGGCCCACGTGGATATTGCCGTAGCCAGCGCTTGAGTTCTTTGGCGGTGTCGGGCCACAGCGGCACTGAGCGTTCCTTGCGACCCTTCCCATGTATACGAACCCACGCGGTGGGCCCGAGAACGAGATCAGACACGCGCATGTCGATCAGTTCGGAAACACGTACGCCGGTATTGTAGAGCGTTACCAGCATCACGTGGTCGCGCTGCCCAGTCCAGGTATGCGGATCTGGAGCGGCGAGGATGGCCTCGATATGTTCGCGGGACAGAAATCCGACAAGCGGCTGCTCAAACCGCTTCATGGGAATTGCCAGTACCGACCGCGTCAAGGCCACGGCCGAGGGCTCCTCGAACGAAACGTATTCCATGAAGGATCGGATAGCGGCAAAGCGTGCGTTGCGGCTGCGGATTGAATTATGCCGGTCCTGTTCGAGATGCCTGAGGAACTCGAGAATGAATGGCGCATTCAGGTCTTCAATCGTGATATCGCTCGGCCGCTTGTGCAAGCGTTGATGGGCAAAGGCCAACAGAAGCCGGAAACTGTCGCGGTAAGCCGCCACAGTGCAGGGGCTTGCGTGCCGCTGCTGCAGCAGACGCTGGGTAAAGAACTTCTGTAACAAGCTTGGGAAAGGCTGTGTGGTGGAGCGGCTCACGATGTACCTCCATGGCAGCGCACGAAGTGCCGGGCTGCGATTGCCAACAGCTCAGGCGTTGCTGTCTCATACCAATACGTGTCTGTGACCTTCGCGTGTCCAAGGTAGGTTGACAGGGCAAGAATGCTCCGGTCGATGTCCAGCCCCTGAGCGTACCAGTCCTGCAATCGATGGCAGACGAATGTATGTCGCAGATCCTGCAGTCGCGGCGCGGGATGATCGCCGCGAGCGCGCCACTTTAACTTCGCGCGCAGTAACTTGAAGGCGTACCCGACGCTTTGTGTGGAAGCAGGTCGACCGTAGTCGAACACGAAGAATGCGTCGGTATTACCGCCGAGGGGATCGCGGTCGCGTTTCTTGACATAACGGCGCAACGCTTCTGCTGCGGTGGGGTGTATCGGTACATAACGCGACTTGCCAAGCTTGGCGCATCGAATATGCAGCAGCCGTTGATCGAGATCGACGTCCAAACGGGCAAGCCCGGTCGCTTCCGAGATCCGCAGGCCTGTTGCCGCCATCAATCCAAAGATAGCTGCACAGCTTGCGCCACGCAGGCCACCCGGTGGGTAAAGGTGATCGCACGCGGCCAGCAGGTCAAGGATTTCCTCGTCCGTGAAAATGTGCGGCACCAACCGTCGATGGGCGGGCCCGAAAAGCCCACGGGGTGGCACCTCGGTTGCGGGATCGAATTGCCGGCAGTAAGAGGCAAAAGGTCGGATCGCCTCAATCCGGCGAGCGGCCGTTAGTCGCCGGCCACTGCGGCAGCTGCTGGCCCACCGAATGGCAAGTTGCACTGTCAGCGGACCGTGGTGGCCAACCTCTTTGACAAAGCGCGCAAATTGCCCGAGTTGCTTGCCTTCCGCTTTAAGCGCAAAGCCGGCCCGACGACGAACGGCAAGGTAATCGTCGATCCGGGTTGAGAAGGATGTGCGGGCGCTCACGATTGCCTCCCCGGCCATGGGAGCGCCACGCGCCGAAGCGAGGGAAGATCGATCTTCGCGTAAATAGTCGTCGAGTCAAGATCGCGGTGGCGCAACAAGTCGGCGATCTCCTTGAATGGAGCGCCACTTTGGACCATCCGACACGCCATGGTGTGCCTGAAAATGTGCGTGCCGCGGACGCGCTGCTGCAGACCGCAGCGTTCGGCAGCGTTACGAACCGCGCTTCGGACGATGTCCAGGTTGGCCGCAGCGTTGAGTGGCGGTCGATGGCGTACGAAAACTTCACGCCGCGTGGTCTGAGGGCGTCCGCGTTGCAGATACGCGGCGATTGCCTGGCCGGTCTTTCTTGGAAGAGGTACGAGGTCGGCTCGCTTGCCCTTGCCGTGAATCGTCAACGTTGCAGCCCGCCAGTCGATGTCATCCAGGCGTAGGCGCGCCACCTCTGCGCGTCGCAAGCCCAGGTCCAGCAGACAGCGCGTAATTGCGTAATCGCGCATACCAGTGGCGCTGTCGCGATCGAACGCATTGAGCAGTTGGCTGATCTCCGCAGGCGAGAGAACCTCGGGCAGTCCAGCGAGACGCCGCTGAGCGACCCGTGGCAGTGCCGCAATGAGAGCCGTGGTGGGAGTTCCGCAACTTGCTTTGAACGCGAAATAGCTGCGCAGCGAAGTGCCGACGCGCCTGACTGTACCGGGTGCGAGCCCGAGCGTGCGGTGCATGACAAAATGCACGACCTCCGCCGGAGTGAGCTTCAAAATTCGCACTGGGCGCGCGCCGAAACGATCGAGAAGAAGTTCGTGGACGTCGCGTAGCCGATCGCTACGTGTACTATCGGAGATACCGCGGACTTCCACCAGATGACGATTAAAGTCGGCCAACTCCCTTGCGATTGCGGTGGGAACGCTCTGGACATGGTGCGCCTGTACGTTGCCGAGCATGGCAAAAAAGTGCCTCAGCGCTGCACTGGCGTCGTTTCTCGTGCGACGGCATCGTGGGGCGCATCGACAATGAGGCAGATGTTGGTCGAGAAACCGGTTGACTATTGCTTCATTGATATCGGAAAGGCCGGCGCCCCGTTCGGAGAGCCAGTGAACGAAGTGGGCGACGCACCTGAAGTAGCGCTCTACGGTCTCCACGGCATAGCCACGCTCGGTCAGATAGTCAACATACGCATCTGCGTGCGCTGCCAACGCAGCCTTGGAAAACCACTGTTCGCCAAGAATCTGGCCAGGCTTAATACGCGAGTACATGGACATGACAACTCTCCTCGCAAAGACGAAACAGCACGAGGAAAGTACTGCAAATTATGGAAGATCGCCGGACTCGCGGGCGCACCAGGTGCCCTACAAACGAGCCCTATCCTGATAGACGTGCGCCGAACCTTCCATAATTCCAACCTGAGGATAGCGCCCGCCTGAGGTCGACGACCGGGTGATGCCAGGTCACTGGGAAGGCGACTTCATAAAGGGCGCCGGCAACCAGT
>NZ_JAWRXV010000331.1:0-377 GCF_046534875.1 Paraburkholderia sp. SIMBA_054
GCGCCCTCCGAGCCGGATTCGGACGAAGCGGCCGAGTAAGGCGCTCGCTGTGAACTGAGTGTCGGCGTGGTCCTTGCGGAGGGCGCGCCGATGCATGTGGTCATGGTTATGCTTTTGCCAGGACGTTTCTCCGCACACGCCAACAACGTTGCAAGCGAGGCGTCTAACGTCGTGCCACGCACCCGCAGCACCCCGGCATCCCTACACCCGCACCCCCGTCAATCCACCACTTCCACCTTGCGCCGGCTCCGCTTCTTCTTCATCAAGCCAAGCACGCTTTCTGCAAACGCCTCGGGCCGGCCTTCAAAGCAGCGCTCGACCGCCTTCGTCTCGATCAAACGCTGCCGCAATGCGGTGCGTTCGTCGTGCCCGTCGAT
>NZ_JAWRXV010000332.1:0-375 GCF_046534875.1 Paraburkholderia sp. SIMBA_054
GCAGCCGGCAACCCGGCGCTCGCATGCCGACACGAGCCTTCTCAAGGGACTGCGCATCCTGCTTGTCGACGACTCTGAGGAAGGGCTTGAGGGTTTTCGTGCGCTCCTTGAACTGGAAGGTGCGCAGGTGCGGCCCGAACGCAACGGTCCGGACGCGCTTGCGACTGCCAAAGAAGGCAAATTCGACCTGATCCTGTCAGATATCGGTATGCCCGGCATGAGCGGCTACGAACTGATCGCTGAACTGCGCAAGCTGCCAGGCATGGAGGCGGTGCCGGCTTTTGCCCTGACGGGTTATGGAAGGCAGAGCGATGCGGAGGAAGCAATACGGGCCGGATTCGATGCGCATCTCGGCAAGCCCGTGTCGTTGCACGC
>NZ_JAWRXV010000333.1:0-375 GCF_046534875.1 Paraburkholderia sp. SIMBA_054
GTGGTCGGCCTTTTCGATGAACATTTCGAGGAGCTCTACGACGGCCTGAAAGAAATCAGCGTCGCGCAGATGTCGATCAATCGCGGCAATAAGCTCTCGCCAGGTCAACTGAGTTTCCCGCTCGAGTTCTCGACGATCAAGCCCGCACTCCGCGCATTTCTCGCCACGCTGTTTGAAACGAACCCGTTCCAGTACAAGCCGATTTTCCGCGGCTTCTATTTCACGAGCGCATTGCAGGAAGGCGAAACCAATAGCGCCGCGGCCACGCGCATCGCGAACCGCTTCGGTTTGAGCGCGGACAGCATGCCGAAACCGCACAGCGCGTTTTCGAAGAACGGCTTCTTCCTGCGCGATCTGTTTTCCAAAGTCATCTTC